>JAOZKX010000240.1 GCA_029935135.1 Desulfocapsa sp. | reverse complement strand
CATGAACACAGGCCGCGTGCATGGCACCATCAAGTGGGAAAGGGGAGCCGAGGTCTTTTGCTACTGTATGTGTTTCCTGAAGCTCCGGTGCTCTCAGGGTTCCATATGCCGACTGCTTGCAGATCTGCAGTGTACCCGTCAGGCTCTGGTAAGCAGAGCCAAATGGAACCAGTTTCCGGTATATCTGCCGGGCCGATATGGTTGCTGTTGTATCATTTGCTTGCTTTGCTGAGGGGAGTGTGAGCGTATGTGCAGCGGAGGTGAAGGAAACCTCTGCATGCAGTTTCATCCGGCTCATCTTTTTTAACTGAATCCGGCTGAGTAGTTTGATGCAGATTTTCTCTCTGCTTAATTCCTCTAGTTCAGCAAAAACATCTAACTCGTTACAGTCTGCAGCTATTGCAAGAAATTTGGGAAATATTCCACTGACCATATTCTGCACAGAAAGTTGTGGACAGGTCTCTCGTACTACCTGCGCCAGAACCAGCATGATTTCAACGGCAGGGAGAATGACCATGCCATTGAAGTGGTGGTCTTTAAACCAGGGCTGGACAGGAATTGTGACAGCTTGACGACTGGACATGATTACTTTGGAAACTGATCCCAGAGTTTGATGGTCTTCCGGTCAATCTCCACTGGGATTCCATCACTGTTAACCGCACAGTGTTTCGTGAATCCTGTGCAGATAATCTCACCATCTTCGGCCCGGGTAATCAGGTATTCAAACTGCAATTTCACCAGTTCCAGTTGCGCGGGGCGGGTGTGGATAAACATCAGATCATCATAGAACAGGGGGGTATAATAGTTGAGTCCGGTCTGGATAATAGGATAAACAAATCCGCTTTCTTCTATCTGTTTGTATGGATAGTTTGCACCGCGCATCAGTTCAGCCCGGCCAAATTCAAAGTATCTGAGATAATTGGCATGATAGACAACCTGGGATCTGTCGGTATCCACATAGAGGGTACGCATCTGGGAGCGGTGCCAGATGGTATCACTGTTCGTATCCCGGACATGGTCTGGATGCTCGGAAAGAAATTCAGGAATAAATGGTTTTGGTCGCATGGTGGCTCTTATACTCCCCGGAAGACTATGCAGCAGTTGGTGCCGCCAAAGCCGAATGAGTTGGAAAGGACATGTTCGTAGGAATGATTTCTTCCTGCATCGGGTACAACATCAATATCGTTGAAATCAGGGTCAGGAATATGGTTGACTGTGGGTAGGAGAAATGATCTGGACATGGCCTCGATGGAGAGCGCTGCTTCGATTGCAGCAGAGGCGCCCAGGCTGTGTCCCACCTGTGATTTGTTGGCTGTGACGGGAATGGTACTGATCTGTTTGCCAAATACCTCACGCAGACATTCCACTTCGGTGGCATCGCCTGTGGGGGTTGAGGTACCATGGGCATTGACACTGCCAATATCAGCAATGCTGATTTCTGCATCATCGATGGCAGAACGCATAGCCCGGACGATGGTTTCCTGGTTGGGACGGGTAAAGTGTTTGGCATCGGAGGTCCAGCCGATCCCTGCAACCTCTGCTTTGGCTGTGAGGCCCAGTGACTGTATCTTTTCTTCAGCAGCCAGTACCAGCACTCCGGCTCCTTCAGAAAGGACAAATCCTTTACGGTCAAGACTAAAAGGGCGTGATGCCTGGCCTGGGTCGTCGTGGGCCCGATCTTTGGGACCGACCTTGATGGTTGCCAGCATATTGGAAAATCCCTGGATGATCTCCGGCACCAGGCATGTCTCCACCCCACCGGCAAGGACAAAGTCACAGTCCCCGTCGCGAATCATTCTGGAACCGATGGCAATGGCATGATTGGCCGAGGCACAGGCTCCCTGCGGAGAAAAGATGGGTCCGGTAAAATTTAACAGCATACCGGCCTTACCCGCCGGCAGGTTGGCACAGACATTGGGCAGCAGGTAAGGGCTGACCTTAAAGGGTCCGCGGTTTACATAGTTATCCATGGCAATGCGAAAGGAATCGGTGCCGTTTAAGGCCGAACCGATCAGGCAGGCCGTTGCCGGGCCTGTCTCTGCATTCATCTCAAGACCTGCATCCAGAAGAGCCTGACGACAGATCTCCATGGTGAGGAAAACATAATCAGCATTCCAGATGGAAGCCTCTTTACGATTGACATAGGAAAAGGCTTCCGGATTCCAGTCCGGGATTTCTCCCACCACATTGGAACGGCTTGTTGTCTCACATCGGGATACTTTTTGAAATCCTGCCTGCCCCTGTACGGCTGCCTGCCATGTCTTTTCGAAGGTGTTGCCAAGGGAAGTTGCGGCAGCGTAGCCTGCAACAAATACGCGTCTGTTTAATGGAGCTTTCATATCGTTTTATTTCACTCGCCTGAAGACTGCGCAGCTGTTGCAGCCACCAAAGCCGAATGAGTTTTTGAGAACAAATTCCTGCTTCAGTTTTCGTTTTCCCTCGGCCACACAGTCGATGTCTATCTCAGGATCTGCTTGATAATTGATGGTTGGTGGAAGGAGTCCGTCACGCATCCCCTGAAAAGTGAAAATTGATTCGATAACACTAGAGGCACCCATGGCATGGCCGATAAGTGACTTGTTGGCACTAACCGGTGGGGCCGTCTTTCCAAATACAGCCTTGATTGCATCATATTCGACCTTGTCACCAACGCGGGTGGAGGCCGCATGCGCGTTTATTGCTGCAATATCACTGGCGGAAATACCCGCATCATCAATACTTATTTCCATACATCGTTTGATGGTATCAAAGTAGGGGGCCACGAAATGGTGGGCATCTGATGTCATTCCCCAGCCGGCTAGTTCGATGGAGAAGTCAAGCCTATGAGCCTCTGCAAATTCCTTGCTGGCCAGAATCACAGCCCCGGCACCCTCAGAGATAACAAACCCACGGCGATTAAGGGAAAAGGGCCGGCTTGCTTCCTGGGCAGTTTCCTGTACCCCGTCTTTTGGATTGTATACCCCATTCATGGTGTAAAAACCGGCAACAATCGGCTCCACAAGCGCAAAATCAACAGCTCCGCAGATAACAACATCTGCCCGTCCCTGGGCGATAAACATAGCACCGGTAATCATGGAGGTGAGCCCCGTGGCACAGGCAGTAACAGTAGAAACGATAGGGCCCTGGGCACCTGTCTGGATGGCAATTTTTCCCCCGATCATATTGATACAGGAATTGGGGTTGGCGTACGGGGGAGGAAGTTTGTTTTCTGCCTGCAGGCGACGGTCGGCGTTCAATACCGCGTCAAGTCCACCAATGGCAGAGCTGTAGGTAATCGCCACGCGTGGGGCGAGCTCCTGGCCTATTTCCAGTGTACTGTTTTCAAGTGCCCTGGCAACGGAAAGCATGCCATATTTAAAGATTGGAGAACTCCAGCTTGCCTGATGCCGAGCTGTAAGAAAAGGGTAGGGCAGATCGTCGATATCCGGGACCTGGCCTGCAATACGGACCGGAAAATCATTGGTAAGAGGAAAACGCGTCAGTGTGTCAATGCCGCTCTCGCCGGCAAGTGCACGCTGCCATTGTTCCTCAAGGTCACTACCAAGGGCAGAAATGGCATCATAACCAATAATAACGGGACGAGAACTTTCCATACCTTAGACCTGAGAAACCAGTCCTGAAGCAGGAGCGCCAGGTGCTACCATGGGATAAAACGATAGAGTTTGGCAAACATCTCGTATACTTCAATCCAGTTTTGCAGATCTTCGGTTGTTTTGATGTGGGCCCTCTTGTTGACCATAACCCAGCTCATATGGGCGGCACCGTCTTTACAGGTGGAACAGTCTCTGGTTTCAGAAGTACAGCAGCGATGCACGGTTTCCAGATCAGAGGCCCAGCGGATAAAATTGGTGAGCCGTTTGGGACGCGGATCCCGCTTGTCGATGGTATCGGTTACCGATGGGCATTCCATCCAGCCGAATTTCCTTCCCAGCATTTCTCCGGTGGTGATGACCTTGTGGTAATACTTTGAAGAGATAAGGGTCTGCGGATGGGCGTCAAGCATGGCGTCCATCTCTGCCCGGATATCGATCAGTTCTTCGGGCCTCCAGGAAAATCCATTCACATCCTCATCATTGGAGAGGAGCTGCATATGCACCTTCAGTCCGATGTCATTGACCTTTTTGATTATTTTTTCCGTTTTGCCAAGCTGCTTTGGAGTAATGGTGTAGAGATAGTAGGCGTTGGGATCTCCGGCGTAGTTGGCACTGGTAATTTTAAAAGTGTCCTGCCCTCGCAGTGCTATCTCGTCTTCTTCATCACCCCAGAGAGAGAGGCCCACCATCATATCTGGAAATCGGTCCCGCGGGACTTTGATAAGGCCATTGGTG
>JAOZKX010000239.1 GCA_029935135.1 Desulfocapsa sp. | reverse complement strand
GCCTGAAATCACGGGTGTTATGCTTGCTGCGGAAATTCGTAAGAAATATTCATCCGAAGAACTACCTATTCTTATGGTCACAACCCAGAATGAGGTCAATGATAATGAGGCAGCTTATGCCGCCGGTGTGAATGAGATTGTGCAGAAACCGTTTAACGCGGAGATACTAAAGACTGCCATGGATAAATTTTTGTAGGGAAGGGTCTTACTGTACTACTCCGGTTGCGGCAGGTTTTCTGGATCCAGGCCATACTTTATTCCTATCGAACGAATGGTACCAGCCTTGACAAGCATTTGGAATGTTTTCTCAAAGTGGATACGTAAGTCCTGTCGCTCCGTGTTGAAAGCCGGGTATACCTTGTTACTTATGACACTTTCCAGAATAGTGAAATTGTCGTTCAGGCCGGCTCTGGCCCATTCTTTTTTGATATCTTCTGCATAATCCAATACTGCATCGACTCGCCCGGCGGCAAGCATCTTCAGCATGCTGAGCAGGGAGCTCTTTTCTGAATAGTATATGGGAACAGTAAAATTTCCGGAAAATTCATAACCAATTTTTGCAACCACCACTTTATTCTTGAGTGACTGCAAGCCCTGCCATCTGGCGGCAGTTTCTCTTTTCACAACCACAGCGACTTTTTCTACTTCCAGATACTGGTCAACAATAAATTTCCCCGGCATATCTCCAGGAGCTACACCGACAGTCAGATCTGCTTTACCCTGTATCACCATTAACAGGGCTCGTTTGTAGGGGACATGACTGATGCTCAGGGTGTAATCCGGTGTGGGGAAAACAGCCTGCAAGATATCGAGATAATAGCCAGTGTCATCTGTGTTGCTATAGCTTTCCCAGGTGTCCACAACTACTGTGATGTCCTTTGCATGGGCCTGTGAGGCCATGCAAAGGAGGAGCGTCAGGATGGTAACAAAACGATAAAAAAGCATGTTTGTTGTTTTGTTCAAGGTGATTGTGGATTGATATGGTTATTATTCAATGTTTGCGGGAAAGATCATTGGCCGAAATTAGCATCTTGAGATCCCTCTGTCTCTCCATTATATCCTACAATCCATTGAATACCTAATTTGCTGCTGAAGTATGATTTTCTTTTTTTATACATGAGCATTGTTTGCCCAGCCCTGAAAACATACGCAATTGAGTGCATGCCGTTATTAATCCTGG
The DNA here is from genome assembly GCA_029935135.1 of Desulfocapsa sp. GTDB lineage: Bacteria > Desulfobacterota > Desulfobulbia > Desulfobulbales > Desulfocapsaceae > Desulfocapsa. Next base: position 3,172 of record JAOZKX010000239.1, on the reverse strand, counting down.
CGATAGCTTTTTCCAAGAGATTTCGGGGCTCGTGATACGAATAGGAGAGTGAGCCATTTTTGCAGCCTGCTCCGGGACAGACCGCTTTTGTGACTTTTTCGTGTGCTGTAGTGCATCAGGATAAGGGTGCATATCATCAAGGGGAATGGTGCTGTTTGAAAGACCTGGGCGGGGATGGAAGGAAAAATGCTTTGTAGTCCGATACCGCTGACCTGAAGAAAGGCAAAGAGCATGGCTCCAAGTGCCACTCGAAGGGGATGCCAGCCACCAAAGATGACAAGAGCAAGGGCTATCCAGCCTATTCCTTCTGCGCCCTGCGGACGTCCCCAACCGGGCTTGAAAGAGAGGGAGTAGGCTGCTCCTCCGATTCCCACAAGAAATGAACCGCTGAGAACGGCAACCATCTGAATTCTGTCGGGGTTAAGTCCTCTGGCAAAGGCCGCAGCCGGATTTTCCCCCACAGAGCGCAATTCCAGGCCTGATTTGCTGGAATTAAAAAAATACCAGAGTATAGCGATAAGACTGAGTGCTGCCACCACTGTGAATGGTTGGGTAAGGATATTCTGCAGAAAATGGGGCAGGGAGTCATAAAAGGGGAGTTTTGTCGCAAGGAGTGTTGGCCCCTGTATTCGACTGTACGGGTTGCCGAGAAAATAGGCGAGATCTCGACAGAGAAGGGAAAGGGCGAACCCAACAGCAACCTGTGAAAGGTGCAGGTAAATGGAGAGGTAGCCGACGATTATTCCTGTAAGAGTACCGGCGCATCCTCCTGCCAGAAATCCTAATGCCAGAGAATCCGTCTCTTTGGCCACAACAAAAGCGGCCATGGCGGCAAATAAAACAGTCCCGTCAAGGGAGAGATTGATAACGCCGCTTTTTTCCGTCAGGGTCTCACCGAGGGCGATAATAATAAGAGGAGCACTGGCAGCAAGTACGGATGCTATTAAAACTGAGAGGGGGAGATCGCCAATCATCTATTTTTCCTCCTCAAGCGTAGCCCCATAATAAATAAGGCACTAAGCACACAACAACCCTGGATGACACCTGAAAGAGCAGAGTCCAGCTGCAGGACAATGGGAAGCTGAATGGCACCCACATTGAGACTTGCAAAAAAGAGGGCGAGAAAGGGAACCGGTCCGATTCGATACCCTGCAAGCATAACCAGAAGGAGTCCAAGATACCCGTAGCCACTGGAAATACTTGGAATAAGTCTGTGGTATACTGCGGTGATCTGCAGGAACCCGGCCATTCCGGCACAGGCACCAGCGAGGATAATGGAAAGAAGATAATATTTTTCTGGTGAAATGTCATAGAGAAGGGCGGCGCGTGGGTTCTGGCCAATGGCTTTCAGTTTCAGACCCAGTCTGCTTTTTTCAAGGAGCAGCCAGGTGAGGAGGAGGACGACAACCGCTGTCAGAAGTCCAGCAAAAGTTACTCGCCAGCCGGGAAGGTATGAGAGCCAGAATTTGTGGCTCAGGAGTTCTGTGCCACTCATGGAGGCAATTCCTGGTCGTTTCCAGGGACCAAAGATAAGCCAGAGAATAAAGCCCTGGGAGACAAAATTCAGCCCGAGGCCACCAAAGATTTCGTGGACGCCGCCCCTGGTTTTCAAAAGACCCGCAAGCAGACCCCATATCCCCCCGCCTGTCATGGCAGCAAGAAAGGCAAGGGGAAGGATCAGCAAAGGACTGCTGAGAGCTTCAATACGCAGTACTGCCATGGCGCCAATTGCTCCCATGATGACCTGACCTTCAATGCCGATGTTCCAAAGATTGGCGCGGAAAGTAAAAAGGAGTCCGCAGGAACAGAGTATCAGGGGTATCCAGACGGAGAGCACCTGACTGAGTTTCATGGAAGAGGCAAAGGAGCCAAGCCAGATATTGTGAAAGGCCGCAAAAACAGGAGCGCCTGCAGCAAGGAGCACAAGTGAGGTGAAGGAAAAGACAAGAAGGCTGCCCAGGAGGATGTCGAGGCCGAGTCGTTTCATTTCGTTACTGTACCCCGGTCATTGCTGCTGCAACAAGATCATGGTTTGTCCCTTGGACCAGACTGTCAAGAACAATAGTGCCGTCGTGGAAGACGAGGACGCGGTCACTGTAATGAAGGATTTCATCAAGTTCTGGAGAAGAAAAGATAATAGTAGTTTCCGGAGCCAGGGTCTTGCGCAGATAATTCCAGACCCATTGACCGGAACGGATATCCAGTCCCCTTGTGGGGTTTTCAAGAAGGATAAGGCGAGAAGCTGGATTTAAGAGTGCCAGCAGAAGACGTTGCTGGTTGCCGCCTGACAACTCTTCAGCCCTGTGGTCTGCCTTTCCTTTTATGGAGAAGGTTACAATAGCCGCCTCTGCTTTTTTCCGACTTTTTTTTCCTGACTTCCAAAATGATGGTTTGATTTCTTTCAGGCTGAAATGGTCACTGAGGTTGATGTCTGGAAAAAGTGACTCTTCCAGGCGGTCTGCCGGCAGGAATGCAGTTTGTAATTGCTGTGCCTTATGGCTGGCTCTCTCTGTTTTGGGAAGAGTTGTGCTAAAGAGTGTGACAGTTCCCTGTTGGGGAATAACAAGGCCGGCAGCAAGGCGTAGAAAGGTAGATTGACCGGCGCCATCAAGTCCGGCCAGGCCGATGATCTCTCCAGATTTTGCGCTAAACGAACAGTTGTGGAGTCCCTGGCGTTCACCTTCTGCATCAATGTTTTGCAGGCGAAGTGCTGTCTCTCCTGTGCTTCTTACCTCTTCTTTGTCGTCGCGTTCAGGTATTGAGCCAAACATGGCGTGCAGCAGTTCTGGAAAGTGAAATGGTGCGTTGGTGTGGTGGGTGATTCGACCATGTCGCAGCACGGTTACCTCGTCACAGAGGGTGGCGACCTCTTCAAGCTTATGGGAGACCAGAAGAATGGTTATGCCATCCTTTACCAGCCGTTTCAAGGCCGGAAAGAGCGCTGCTTGCTGAGCAGGGGAGATCCCGGTGGTTGGCTCATCCAGGATCAGCACTTTGGTTTTACAGTGGATAAGACGAAGCAGTTCGATCTGCTGTCTTTCCCCCACGGTCAGGAATTCAACCAGTCGTTCTGCTTTAAGATGGAAGCCAAAACGCGAAGAGAGCGAAAGGAGTGAGTGCGTGAGTTCTTTCTTTTGCCGCGGCGGCCAGCCCAGGGAAAAATTTTCTAGAA
>JAOZKX010000238.1 GCA_029935135.1 Desulfocapsa sp. | reverse complement strand
TGACACAGTCAGGAAACGCTGTACCGGGAATCGGACGAATTCAAAAAATACTATCACTCCCTGAGATCCTGAGCCATACAGAGTACTGCTTTGCAAATCAATAAAAGGGTAATCATATGAGCCGCTGTAAACTCACCAGAACACCACCTGTTCAGGCAGTAAAAAAGGTCCACCGGGTTAACCTTAATCCCAAAATTGCCAGACGCTCCTTTCTCAAACTTTCCGCCGCAACCGCTGCCCTGACCAGTATTGCCATGACGAGCAAGATGTCTGGAAAAGCAGTGGCTGCAGGCAGCAAGCAAACAGCCGCCTATCCCGGCTCCAAAATCGTTCGTACCATCTGCTCATACTGTGCCGTTGGTTGCGGCATTCATGCCGAGGTGCACAACGGTGTCTGGGTGCGGCAGGAAGTGGCACAGGACCATCCAGTTTCCCGCGGTGGACATTGCTGTAAAGGTGCCGGGGCCATTGATATGGTCACCAGCAAAAAACGGCTGCGCCACCCCATGAGAAAGGTCAATGGAAAGTGGCAGAAGCTCTCATGGGATCAGGCTCTGGACGAAATATGCGGGAAGCTGTTGGCCATCCGGGAAAATGACGGCCCGGACGCCCTGCATATCAACGGCAGTGCCAAGGTGTCCACGGAAATGGCCTATCAGCAACGAAAGCTGGCGGCCTTCTGGGGAACCAATAATGTCGACCACCAGGCACGCATCTGACACTCAGCTACGGTGGCAGGTGTCGCCAATACATGGGGTTACGGTGCAATGACAAACAGTCTCAATGATATGAGACATGCAAAGAGTTTTATCTTTATCGGCTCCAATGCAGCCGAAGCACATCCGGTCAGCCTGCAGCATATCCTGCACGCCAAAGAGGTGAACAACGCCCCCATAGTGGTGGTAGACCCCCGTTTCACCAAACTTGCCGCCAAGGGCACAGACTTTGTCCGCATCAGACCCGGTACCGATGCCGCCTTTATGATGGGTCTTGTCAATGCGGTCATTGAAAATGACTGGCATGACAAGGAGTTTATCCGCACCCGTGTCTCCGGATTTGCAGAGATGGCAGAAGTTGCCTCCCATTATACACCGGAAACTGTAGAGGATATCACCGGGATTCCGGCCGCTGAAGTCACCCGTATTGCAGAACTGCTGGCCACCCATCGTCCCACCAGCCTTACCTGGTGCATGGGCGGTACTCAACATCATATCGGTAGTTCCATCACCCGCTCCTTCTGTATCCTGCAGCTGGTCCTGGGGAATATGGGAAAATCCGGCGGCGGCACCAACATCTTTCGCGGCCATGACAATGTGCAGGGAGCAACGGACATGTGTGTTCTCTCCCATTCCCTGCCGGCCTATTACGGGCTCTCAGATGGCTCCTGGAAACACTGGTGCCGGGTATGGGATGTTGACTATGAATGGATGGTCTCCCGCTTTAAAGAAAAAAAATGGATGAACGCCAAGGGCTTTACCCTGGCACGCTGGTACGAAGGGGTCCTTGGCGAAGAGGAAATCGATCAGTACACCCCCATTAAGGCCATGATCCAGTGGGGCTGCGGTTCAAACTCCAACTCCCAGTACACCCGTGTGAAAAGGGCCCTGGACAAACTGGAACTGCTGCTCATCATTGACCCCTTCCCCACCATGGCAGCGGCGGCCTGTGAGAGCGACAATGTCTACATTCTCCCCTGTTCCAGCCAGTATGAAACCTCTGGTAGTGTCACCTCCACCTCTCGCCAGATTCAGTGGCGCGACAAGGTCATTGATCCCATCCACGGCTGTAAGGATGACTACCAGATCATGAAGGAGATCGTCAATCGCCTGGGTTTTGCAGATAAGTTTTACAAGAACATCAAACAGTCACCGGAAGACATCAGCCTGGAACTGGGCAGAGGGTCGCTTACCATTGGTTATAACGGCTCGCCTCCCGAACGTATCAAAAGACATATGGCCAACTGGCACACCTTTGATATCGATACGCTGGAAGCGAAAGGCGGAGAGTGTGACGGTGAATACTACGGACTGCCCTGGCCCTGCTGGACCACGGAACACCCCGGTACTCCCATACTCTACGATGTGTCCAAACCGGTTGCCAAAGGCGGCCTGCCCTTTAGAAATCGCTTTGGCCTGGAAAAGACCTATGACGCAAGCGGCAGAACAGAAAATCAGCTTGCCGCCGACGGTGTATACACTCCCGGCAGTGAAGTTGAAGGCGGCTATGCAGAGTTTAAAGATGTGGTTCCCGGCACCAACTGGAAAACGGATCTCTCTCAAGAAACCATCAAGGAGGCCATCAGGAAAGGGATGGCACCTTTTGGCAATGCCAGGGCCCGCTGCATAGTCTGGACCTTTCCGGACCAGGTTCCCATCCATCGTGAACCTCTCCATTCACCCCGTCCGGATCTTATTGCCAGATACCCGACCTATGAGGATCAGCCCAATCATTTCAGGGTACTCACCCGATTCAAATCAGAACAGGACCCCACCCTTGCCAAAAAATTTCCCTTTGTCCTGACCACCGGGCGCCAGGTGGAACACATGGGCGGTGGGGCTGAGACTAGAAGCAACAAGTACCTTGCTGAACTGCAGCCAGAGATGTATGCCGAAGTAAACCCGAGGACCGGAAATAATCTGGGCATTCGGGATGGAGAGATGATCTGGATCGAATCTCCCGAGGGCAGCAAAGTAAAGGTCAAGGCCTGGTTTACCGAACGGGTGGATGAAACCACCATCTTTATGCCCTATCATTTCGGTGGCATGCTGGAAGGACGATCCCTGATGGACAACTATCCCAAAGGGCATGAACCGTATGTCATCGGTGAACCGGCAAATGTTGTTACCAACTATGGCTACGACATCGTCACTCAAATTCAGGCAACCAAAGACGGGTTGTGTAAGATTTCAAAGGCCTGAGGAGGCAACGACATGGCACGAGTAAAATTCCTCATCGATGTGGAACGCTGCATTGACTGCAGCGGATGTGTTGTTGCCTGCAAAGAGGGAAACCATATCCCTGTGGGAATCAATCGTCGCCGGGTGATTACCATCAACCAGGGTAAACCTGGTGAAAAATCGATCTCCGTTGCCTGCATGCACTGTGCCGATGCCCCATGTATTGCAGTCTGCCCGGTGGACGCCATCTACCAGCGCGAAGATGGTATTGTTCTTGTTGATAAACCCACCTGCATCGGCTGCGGTTACTGCTTTATGGCATGCCCTTTTGGAGCGCCGCAGTTTCCCAAGGGCGCCACTTTTGGAGCAAGAGGCGCCATGGATAAATGTACCTTCTGCGCCGGGGGGCCCGAAGAAGACTTCAGCGCAAGAGAGAAAAAACTCTACGGGCAAAACCGGATTGCCGAGGGAAAAGTTCCCCTCTGCGCCTCCATGTGTGCAACCAAAGCGCTGCTGGCCGGAGATGCCGATATAATTGCAGATGTGTATCGGGAACGGGTTGTCAATCGTGGTACTGGTGCCAATGCCTGGGGCTGGAACAAGGCGTACAAGAAATAGGCGAAACTGACCAATCCTTTTGCTGAGGTTTTCCTTTGTGGCAACAATTTAACAGAGCCTTTACCGGAGAGTGGCTGCAATATGGTGAGCTGTTTACCATACTACAGACGGGGGTCTTTCAGGCGCTTTTCCTCCTCCTGCTGACTACGGTCCCAGCCGTTCTCCTCCTCCATTCTATGATGATCGGACCCAAGACATTTAATCACCACGGTCAGCAGGTCTATTTTTTCTCACTCTTCTGCAGATGCATCCACTGGCTGGCTGCCCTCACATTCTCCATCCTTGTCCTCAGTGGAATAGCCATTATCTTTGCCAAAACGCTCGGCGGCGGCTCCCCGCTCCGTGCCGTCCGTCTGCTACACCTTTTGTCGGCAGTCGCCTTTACCCTTACGGCCATTCCCATGTTTTTTATGTGGCTGAGAGAGATGCTGCCAGCGCTCTATGATATCAAATGGATGTTTATTATGGGCGGCTATCTGAGTAAAGAAAAGAAACCTGTACCGGCCGGCAAATTCAATGCCGGACAGAAGATGTGGTTCTGGCTGGCAACCGTGGGCGGCTTTATTATGGCATTTAGTGGCTACTTTCTCTGGAATTTTCAGGCACCCGTGGACACCCTGCGCCTGATGGCCATTATTCACAATTTTCTCGCTGCTGCCCTCACCGCTCTTTTTATGGTCCATCTCTATATGTCGCTTTTTGCCATTAACGGTTCTTTACAAAGTATGATTAGCGGCTATAAGCCGAAGGATGAGGTGGATGTGATGCATGGGAGGTATAGGTATTAGGTGTTGGGTGTTGGGTGTTGGGTGTTGGGTGTTGGGTGTTGGGTATGCGGTTTG
>JAOZKX010000237.1 GCA_029935135.1 Desulfocapsa sp. | reverse complement strand
TGACAGAATAGAGATTGAGATTGAGGGCGGGGGAACCAGGCTTATCCGTGTCATGGACAATGGCGAAGGAATGGACGAAGACGATGTGCTGCTCTGCCTGGAGAGACATGGTACTTCAAAAATATCTGCCGATCAGGATCTTGAAGCAATCAGTTCCCTTGGCTTCCGTGGTGAAGCAATTCCTTCCATTGCCTCCGTATCACGAATGACAATCACCTCCAGAGTCCAGTCAGCCGAGCTTGGCACCACCGCCATTCTCAACTACGGCAAACTGATGAAAATGCATGAAGTCGGCTGCTCCCGCGGCACCATCATCGAAATCCGTAATCTCTTCGGTAATACCCCGGCCCGTAAAAAGTTTCTCCGCACCAAACGAACGGAGCTGGGCCACATTGAAGAGGTGGTAAAGAGTTATGCCCTGGCGGCCAGCACAGTCAACTTTATCCTGCGTATTGACGACCGGGAAACCATCCACCTAGGCAGCGAGCAAAATCTTGCCGAACGGCTGGCAACCATAATCCACCACGATAAAGAGTTTATTAATGTCAATTACAAAGAAGCCGGAAACAGCCTGCCGCGCCTGAGTGGCCTGCTTGTCCCACCCGATCAGCCATCCAATGGAGCCGCCAGAGTTCGCATCCTGGTAAATGGCCGTGCCGTAAAAGACAGGATGCTCAGCCATGGTGCAACAGAAGGCTTACGGGGCTTCCTGATGAAGGGAAAAAGTCCGTCCGGACTCCTGCACCTGCAGCTTGATCCGGCAGAAGTGGATGTCAATGTGCACCCCACCAAACAGGAGGTGCGATTTCGCCGCAGTCGCGATATCCACCAGTTTATTGTTCTTGGTATTCAGCAGGCAATCCAGACATACCAGCAGACACTGAAAAAGACATTCTTTCCGGAACCTGCTGCAGCTGTAGCAAAAGTGGCGCCCCCTGCTGTACAAAAATCTGCTGTTACAACACCGGTACAACACTACCAACAAGCAGTACAGCAACCGACTCCAGCCATTAAGACAGTGACTCTGCCAGTCACTGCCGAACCCGATCTGCCGCCAGCAGCCACCGCCCCACAAACTCTTTACGATGAACAGAAGATTGAACACCATGGACTGAAGATTGTCGGCCAGTTCAACAATCTCTATATCTTCTGCCAGTCCGGGTCGGACCTTCTGGTTATAGACCAACATGCTGCACATGAGCGGCTCCTCTTTGAAAAGCTGAAACAGGGATACAAGAAAAACAGTATTGCCCGTCAGACCCTGCTCTTCCCGGAAACCGTGGAACTCACCGTAGCAGATGCGCAGACTGTTGAGCAGTATGAAAAAGAGATCGACAACATGGGCTTTTCCATACGCGAATTTGGAGGAAGTTCCTATGTGATTTCTGCTGTTCCTGCCCTTGGCGGCCATCATTCTGCCTCTGAGCTCTTTCTTGATATGCTGGAACAATTCGGATCCTCTTCTTCTGCTAAACGGGAAGGTTCTCTGCTTGATGATGTGCTGGCCTCCATGGCATGCAAGGCAGCAGTAAAGGCAGGAGATGCACTTTCAGAACAGGAGATCGAAGCATTGCTGGACAGAATGGCCAAAGCCAACCTCTTCTCCCACTGCCCCCACGGCAGACCTGTATTAAAGGTGTTTGCAGACAGTGATATCAAAAAATGGTTTCATCGGAGCTAAAAGAGACTTGCCAATGATCAGCAAACAAACAATAGCCCATCTCTGTTTCCGCCTGTTTCTCATCCTTATCGTTCTTTCCCTGCCGGGATGTTCCAAGCCTCCGGTGCAAAAAATGATGGAGACCACGGCCTATTGCGGCTGCTCCAAATGCTGCAGCTGGGAACGGGGTAACTGGTCCTACCTGAAGATGGATTTCTGGAATCGTTATGTGAGTGCCGGAAAAGGAAAGGGACGAGACTACAGTGGCAGAACAGCCAGTGGAACTTATCCGGAAGAACCGCAGGAAGGTTTCTTTTCCATGGACTCCCTGCAGCGTCCATGGGTTATTCCCGGCCGGATCATCCTCTTTCCCTGGTACTTCCTGCCCGACGACGGTACCATCGCAGCAGATACCAAATATTATCCCTTTGGAACCAGAATGTATATTCCAGGCTGGGGATGGGGAGTTGTTGAGGATCGTGGAGGGGCTATCAAGGGCCCCACTCGCATTGACCTCTACTTTAATTCACACAGTGATGCCTTGGAATGGGGCCGAAGAAAACTTCCGGTGACCATTGAAAAACGAAAATAATTCAACCCAATAAAAAGTATATATGAAACCTCTTATCAATATTATCGGTGCCGGTCTTGCCGGCTGTGAAGCAGCATGGCAGGCAGTGGAGCATGGATGCCAAGTTCGTCTCTATGAGATGAAACCGCATAAGTTCAGCCCTGCCCATGAATCGCCCCATCTTGCCGAACTGGTCTGCTCAAACTCCCTGCGCTCCAATGCTCCAACCTCAGCCGTTGGCCTCCTTAAAGAAGAGATGCGGCGGATGAACTCGCTACTTATAAAAGTTGCCGATGAAACGGCAGTTCCGGCGGGTCAGGCTCTGGCCGTTGACCGGGAACATTTTGCCGCACGCATCACAGAGATCATGGAAGGACATCCCCTTATTGAAATTATCCACGAGGAACAGACAGAACTCAGCGCCAGCCCTGAAAGCCCTGTTATTCTGGCCACCGGTCCTCTCACATCAGAGGCTATGGCCGAGAGCCTGGCCGCAATAACAGGAGAGGAGCGCCTGGCCTTTTATGATGCCATTGCTCCGATTATCTCCGAAGAATCTTTGAATATGGACATCATCTACTCCAAAGACCGCTGGCAGGATGGCCCTGGAGATTACCTGAACTGTCCTTTTGACAAGGAGCAATACCTCCACTTTATCAAAGAACTGAATGCAGGCGATAAAGTGCCGCTCAAATCCTTTGAAGATGAAAAATATTTTGAAGGTTGCCTGCCCATAGAGGTCATGTGCTCAAGGGGAGAAGACACTCTGCGCTACGGGCCAATGAAACCGGTGGGCTTGCGGGACCCAAAAACTGGCAGAGATCCGTATGCAGCGGTGCAGCTACGCAAAGAAAACAGAGAGGGAACTTTACTGAATCTGGTGGGCTTCCAGACAAAACTCACCTACCCGGAGCAGAAACGAATCTTTCGCCTGATACCCGGTATGGAACAGGTGGAGTTTATCCGCCTTGGCTCCATTCACCGCAACACCTTTGTCTGTGCCCCGGCGCTCCTCCTGCCCAGCCTGCAGTTAAAAACAAACCCGGCAATTTACCTGGCAGGACAACTCTCAGGTGTGGAAGGCTATGTGGAGTCCACAGCAATGGGACTGCTCGCAGGTCTTAACGCCACTCGTATCCTGCAGGACAAGCCTGTCATCAACCCGCCTGTGGCAACCGCCTTTGGCGCCCTGATCACCCACCTCACCCAGACAGACCCGGCAAACTTTCAACCATCCAATGTAAATTTTGGTCTCTTCCCACCCTGGGAAAAGAAGGTACCGAAAAAACTGCGGGGGGAGAAACGAAAAGAGATGGGGCTGGCTGCCCTGGAAGTGTGGCAGCAGCAACTGCTTTAACCACTTAATGCAGAACCTTTAAACCCAGTGAGCCGTACCATCAGTTGACTGCCCACTTCAGGCCCCAGAAAAATAATCCCAGAGTTGACAGTTCACCTGTACCGAATTTTCAAAAACAATAAAAAAAAGGGCTTACAACATCCGTTGCAGCCCCTTTTTCTTATTAGCAGGTTGTGGCTTTACTTTCTATCTTCCTTGCCTGGACAGGTTCGTTTCAGCAGTTTATTCACGCTGATCCGCATCCGGTCAATGGAATTTGCCAGTCCTCCGATTTCGTCATTGGAATCGGTATGAATGGAATCGCAGAGATTCTTACCAATACTGATATCCTTGGCAGACTCAGACAGTGTGATAATTGGTGAAACCACCGCACGATCAAGGAACACCCAGATACAGATGATGGTTACCAGCAGACAGCCAAGTCCAACAGAAAAAATCTTAAGGGCGGACTCTTTGGCATCACTCAGGGCCTGGGAGATAGAAATATAAACGATTGAGGTTCCAACCGTATCATTCATTTCCCAGTTGTAACCATTTTCAACACCATAAATATCACGCTGGTCCGCAGGCGCATCAGCTGGGTCACCATGACAGGTCAGGCAAAATTCTTTATTAATTTTGATCGGTTTTGCTGTATAGAAGAACTGATTGCCACCTTTATCCATCACGCCTTCCTGTTCCACAGAACTGGGATTGGCTTTAAAATAGGCGATAACACTTTCTTCATCCTTATCAGCCTTATTGTCAGGCCAGAGCGGATCAATGGTTGCTTGT
>JAOZKX010000236.1 GCA_029935135.1 Desulfocapsa sp. | reverse complement strand
TGGTCAGAAGCCCAGACACTTCCTGCTGCCAGGGCAAACCACAGAATCAGCGCAACCAGTGCACTTTTTCCCATTGTTCGTTTCATTCCCCTCATCCTTACAGACTCCTTCCCAAAATTTTTCCTGCCATGGCAGAAGAAAACCCATCAAGTCCAGCCGCAAGCTCTTTCCGTGCGGCCTCTACCTGAGATTTTATCTCTACCAGCTGTTTATCTTTGTCAGCATCGGCTTCCGCTTTGATTGCAGCAAGTTTTTCTTCACCGGCAGCTTTTGCACCAGCACGTGCAGTATCAATTGCAGACTTGGCCTGACTGGAAGCCTTATGCATTTTTTTGTCGACTTCTTCCTGGCGGCGACGAGCATTGTCCTCGTACTTGGTCACATCATCTCGCATGCCCTGCAATTTGATTGAACGTTCTTTGAGAACTTTCAAAACGGGCTTGTAGATAATGCCATTGAGTAAAAACATAAGAACAAACGCATTCACGATCTGAAGAAACAGGGTGATGTCCATTGAAACCATTTTTTCCGCTCCTGATTAGCTAAGATAATTCAAAAAAATCTGTCTAAAATGAATAGTGATTCACAATACGAAGTTCGGTTGTACCTCAATTAACTTTAGCTGTCAACTTTTTTGTAAAATAGATCCGGGTAGAAAACAGCAAATAAATGAATAAGCCCTCATTTTAAAACGATCTTCATTTCAACCCTTTTTTTCGCCTCAACCCATCCCATAATCACTGCAATAGATTCTCCACATGAGCAGCCACTGAAGCTATGGCCTCACCGATCTTATCCGGCATTGATCCACCGGCCTGTGCCATATCCGGACGCCCGCCGCCCTTTCCACCAACAACTGCCGCCACCTTGTTAATAAGATCCCCTGCTTTTATCTTTTTGGTAAGATCTTTGGAGACGATTGCCAATAGCGCCGCCTTGCCGTTAATCTCTCCGCCAAGGACAGCAACACCAGTTCCCATATCATCCCGCAACTTGTCTCCCACCTCTCTCAGTGTCTTTGGACTATCAAGGGGGATCACCGTAGCCACCACTTTTATCCCGGCAACCTCTACCGCATCAGCCAACAAATCTGTCATCCCCGATGCTGCCAGCTGGGTGGAGAGTTCTGCAACCTGTTTTTCCAGGCGTTTATTGGTCTGGGCCATAAGTTCCAGCTTGTCCATAATCCCATCTGCCTGTACATTCAAGCGATCACAGACTGTCCTTTCCTGCATGACCATCTGCTGCACCCGGCCAAGAGCACCACGACCGGTCGCTGCCTCTATCCTTCTGACACCCGCTGCAATCCCCGTCTCTGAAATAATCTGGAATAGTCCTATTTCACCTGTTGCTGTTACATGGGTTCCACCGCAGAGTTCTTTACTCACATCACCCACCGAAACCACCCGTACACTGTCCCCATATTTTTCGCCAAAAAGAGCCGTGGCTCCCTCTTCTATGGCCTGCTCCTTGTCAAGAACTGCTGTCTCAGCAGGGCTGTTCTTTCTGATTTGCTCATTCACCTTTTGTTCCACTGCTTGAATTTCTTCCATACTAAGCGGTGAAAAATGAGTAAAATCAAAACGCAATCGATTGGGAGCCACCAGGGATCCTGCCTGTTTGACATGATCCCCAAGCAGTTCCTTTAAGGCAGCCTGAAGAAGATGAGTAGCAGTATGATTTGCAGCAGTATCAGCCCGATTGTCCATCAAGACCTGGAGATGTACCTGACTGTCCTTCTGCAGATGTCCCTCTTCCACCTTGATATCATGGAGGATCATTCCCTCACCTTCACTGAGTGTGGCGTTGACCGTCGCCCTGCCTCCCTGCCAGCTCACCTCACCTGTATCACCTGCCTGCCCACCCGACTCGGCATAAAAAGGAGTGGTATTCACAAATAACAGACCTCGTGTCCCAGCTTGCAAACCATCCACCGGATTCCCATCTCCATCCAGCAGCCCAAGGACCTCAGCATCGCCAGCAAGTTGCTCATAGCCTGTGAATTCACATTTCCTACCCCTTTCTTTCAGCTCCTGTACGCCTTTTGCCAGCAGCCGAACCCCCTCTCCTTTTTGCGATGCTCGAGACTGGGTACGCTGCTTTTCCATGGCTTTTTTAAATCCTGGTGCATCAAAATCAAAACCCCTTTCAAGGGAAATATCACGGACAATATCCACCGGAAAACCAAAGGTATCGTAGAGTTTAAAGATAAATTCACCACGGATCATCTTTTTCCCTGCACCCTCCAGCAAGGCCAGTTCTTTATCAAGCAACTCAAGGCCATGCTCCAGTGTCTCGCCAAAGCGCAACTCCTCATTATTGACAACCTTGTTCAACAGATCGGCACAGTCTGTCAAATGCGGGTATGCCTCCTCCATTACACTGGTGACAACAGATGTAACACTTGCCAAAAACGGCTTCACCAATCCAATAGATCTTCCATAACGAATTGCCCTTCGCATAACTCGGCGCAACACATAGCCACGCCCTTCATTGGACGGCAAGACACCATCGGCAACCAGAAAAGTAGTGGCTCGGGCATGGTCTGCAATAACCCGCATTGCTGTGGTATCCGCCTGATCGGCTAGATATTTTTTTCCTGAGAGATCCTCAAGTCTGGCAATAATTGGAGTGAAGAGATCCGAATCGTAATTATTGAGTTTTCCCTGGAGGACAGCCGCCACCCGTTCTAGTCCCATGCCGGTATCAATGGATGGCTTGGGTAATGGTGTCATCGTTCCATCAGCTGAGCGATTGTATTGCATAAATACAAGGTTCCACAGTTCCAAAAATCGATCGCAGTCACAGCCAACGGCACAATCGGGACGGTCACAACCTGCTTCACGCCCCTGGTCGATATGGATCTCAGAGCAAGGTCCACATGGCCCTGTGTCTCCCATAGCCCAGAAATTATCCTTTTCATCCAGACGAACAATACGCCCTTTGGGCAAATCTTCTATCTTTTCCCACAGGGCAAAGGCCTCATCATCATCTTTAAAAACTGAAACCCAGAGTTGATCTGCAGGCAGACCCAATTCTTTTATGAGAAAATCCCAGGCAAAACGAATGGCATCTTCTTTAAAATAATCACCAAAAGAAAAGTTCCCTAGCATTTCAAAAAAGGTATGATGCCTTGCCGTATAGCCGACATTTTCAAGATCATTATGCTTTCCACCCGCCCGCACACAACGCTGACTGGTAACAGCACGATTATAATCCCTTTTGTCTTCTCCCATAAACACAGTCTTAAACTGCACCATACCTGCATTGACAAAAAGCAATGTGGGATCATCTTGTGGAACCAGGGAGGAACTGTCCACCATGGTATGCTTATGCTGGGCAAAGTAGTCTAAAAAACGCTTACGGATCTCATTTCCTTTCATGATGGCAACTCTATGTTAAATTAAATAGTGTTTTGAACGATTCTCTTTTTGTTACAGGATATGGGGCAATACTGCTTTAAATTTTTTTGTTCCAGCCCTAGCCAGCAGTTCATAGATAATCATTTCAGCAGGACCTGTTGAAATCCCCATGCTCTGCAGCTGACTGAGCCCGCGTTCTGAATTTTCAGGATTTCTTGAGGATACTGCGTCCGTTACAACCCATGGCTGCAACCCTGTTTCCTGCAGACCAAGCGCCGTTTGATAGATGCATATATGGGTTTCAACTCCCACCAGAATACCTGTGCTCACTGTAGCGGGGAGTTGAGCAATCAATTGCCGTGTTTCCGGATTAGCCAGGGCGTTAAATTCAACCTTATCAGGCCTATCCACTCCGGACATCAATGTTTCCAACTCCGGCACATAGAGTCCCAACCCTTTCTTATACTGAGTGTTGGCTATAATCTGCAAGCCTAAAATCTGGGCACAGTGGATCATTTTTTTGATGCCCAGCACAACCCGATCAGCCTCATAAATCTGGCTCATCAACCGTTCCTGCGGGTCAATAATGTGCAAATAGCAATTTTCCGGTTTTAATAATCTCTGGCTCATTTCCATATTCCGCTCGATGTTTATCTTTCCTTAAACCAAAAAAACGCATCCGTAAAGATTACGGATGCGTTTTTTCTTCCAAAAGACAGGTACTAACTAATCATTGTTCAATGATCCACTGCACCTTTAGATCCCATGGGGACACGAATGTCCTCAACAAGATGCTGAATATGCTCTGGAGGTGGAGCAGTAACACTGGAAACACTCAGGGCAACGACAAAGTTAATCATTGCGCCAACGGCACCAAAGGACCCTGGAGAAATTCCAAGAATCCAGTTAGAGGCGTTATCAGCAGCCATGGCAGTTCCAGGAATAAAGAACCAGCCCTTGAACCAGAAGATATAGACAAGAGTACTGCCAAGACCTGCAAGCATACCAAGAACAGCACCGGT
>JAOZKX010000235.1 GCA_029935135.1 Desulfocapsa sp. | reverse complement strand
CCGGTGTTGAGCTGGCCTTTGACACCATGGTTTCAGCCGGCATCAAAGAAGAGTCTGCCTATTACGAATCACTGCATGAGGTTCCACTCATCGCTAATCTTATTGCCAGAAAAAAACTCTATGAGATGAATGTGGTTATCTCCGACACTGCCGAGTATGGCTGTTACCTCTTTAACCATGCTGCCCTCCCGCTTCTGCAGGACTTTATGAAATCTATCAATACGGATGTAATCGGCAAAGGACTGGAAACAACAAACAACGGTGTCAGCAATGTGGAACTCATTGAAACCAACGAATCCATCCGCTACACCGGGGTGGAAATGATTGGGGAAGAGTTGCGTTCCTATATGAGTGCAATGAAACCAATCATCTAATCCCCTTCCAGCAACTATCAGGCAATCTCCGACATAGTGATTGCCTGATAGTCTTCCAATGCTCAAACAACTCTTCCTCCCCTGCGGACTGTTAACAGCTGTCCTTTTCGCCTTCCTGCTGCCCACGGGTGGCATATTTGTTACCGAAAACAGCGGCGTAAAAATCCTCGTCTGTATCATCTTCCTGGTCAGCGGCTACCAGACTGGAGAAAAAGCCCTTTCCCTGGACAAAAATCTCTTTTCTCTCTTTCTCACAGCTGCACTTATCTCTCTTTTTCTCGCACCGCTTATTGGGCTGGCATTAAGTAAACTACTTAATCTCCCCCTGCCCCTTGCCACAGGGCTTATCATCATCAGCACCGTACCACCCACCATTTCTTCCGGAGTAGTGATCACCGAAGTGAGTCGAGGCAATGGAGTACTTGCTCTTTTTCTCACCGTTTCCCTGAATCTGCTTGGCATTATCACCATGCCCTTTATGCTGAACTTCTGTCTCCATGCGGCAGGCCCCCTTGATATCGATCAGAACAGTCTCCTTATAAAAATGGTATTTTTTGTTCTGTTGCCTTTTATCATTGGGAAAACAGTTCGCCATTTTAGCAAAAAACAGAGCATCTCTCCCTACTGGAGCTTTGTCAATTCCAGCTGTGTTATTCTTGTTGTCTATGCCTCCATGAGCACATCCAAAGCGGCTTTTTCAGGCCTGTCTTTTACAGATTATCTTTTTATTTTGTCTGTTGTCTCTCTTATTCATATTTTACTCCTGCTCATCAATTACCAGGCTGGAAGACTCCTGAAACTCTGCCCGGCAGACCACAAAGCTCTGGTCTTTGTCACTTCCCAGAAGACCCTTGCTGTCGGCCTGGCGGTACTGGCGAATGTGCAATTTGACACGGGTACTGCAATCATTGTCTGTTTGATGTTCCATTTCTTTCAACTTTTCTGTGATTCTTTCCTTGCCGCCTATCTGCAAAAAAGGTGCAAAGTTCTTTGACAATTTTTTTTTCTTTTGCTATCCTGACTCAACAATTTTGTAATATCAGGGAGTACAGGTTTTTTATCATTTTTTCCAATTCGGCAGAAAGGGACAAGGATGGCTGCTCAAACAACCAACTATCAAACAACATGGCAAAAGCTCTGGCAGCCATTTTTCAGACTCTCTGTATATCAAAAATTCCTTTTTGTACTGGCCAGCTTCCTTCTTGGATATCTGGCCATTGGTATCCACGGATTTTTCTTTATCCAGGTTCTCAAAGGAGAACTCCTCCAGCTTGACATCCAACCCGAACTTCTTGCCACTCCGTTAGAGATAGTCAACAGATATCTCCTGCACGGCGGCATCCTGGTCATCGTGGTGATGATTTTTATGAGCCTGACCAGCTTTCTCTGTGTACATGCCCTTGTCGGCTTCCTCGACAAGATGATCTGCTCTCTGCAAAACCTTCTCAGCCGCAATGACACAACCAAAGCCTGTGCCCATGGAACAACTATTCCTGTCATCACTGATGATAAGCTTGGAGATGTCGCCACCCTTGTCAATGCCCTGACCACCCACATTCGTGACCTCTCACTCTTTAGAAGAACCATTGAAGCAGATGAAACGGTTGAAGAGGTTCATAATCGTCTGGCCTATGTTTTTCAGAACACCCTGAAAATTGAAGCATTTGTTATCTGGGAGGTGCGTGAGAAAGATGACTCCATTGAGGCCGTCTACAATTGGCCCTCAGAGATAGAACATGAGTCATGCACCATGAGTTCTGCCAACATCTGTCGTGCCAGACGGACCGGTGAGATCATTTCTTCAAGCGGTTTTCCAAATATCTGCCCGGTCTTTTCGCTCAGCGACATAATGACCCACACCTGCGTACCCATGATAGTCTCCGGACGGGTACTCGGGGTCGTGCAGTTCCTCTCACTCTTTGTCGACAGTCCTCTGCGAGCAATGGAGCTTGAGAAAAATATCCATCTTGCCAGTCTCTATCTTAAGGAGGCCCTGCCAGTGCTCCATTCCAAACGACTGGCCTCCAACCTGCAGGAAATGGCAACCAAAGATGCACTCACAGGGCTTTGCAACCGTCGATTTCTGGAGACGAACATCAACCCGATCCTTGCAGGAATCAAACGCCGCCAGACAACCATGGGAATTCTCATGTGTGACCTGGATTTTTTCAAAAAGGTCAATGATGAATATGGACACGATGTGGGGGATCAGATTCTGAAAACACTGGCCCTTATCATGCAGAACAGTGTCAGAGCATCTGATATTGTGATCCGTTATGGCGGGGAGGAATTTCTTATTCTGCTCACTGAATGTGAGATAGAAAAAGCCATTGATGTGGCAGAAAAGATACGGGCCGCAGTTGAGGAACAACTCTTTCGAGTGGAGAACTTAAGTATTCGGAAGACACTGAGTATCGGCGTTTCTGTCTTTCCGGTGGATGGAGAGGCTTTTTGGGAATGTGTAAAATATGCTGATATTGCCCTGTATAAGGCAAAGGAAGCCGGGCGCAACAAAGTCCTGCGCTTCGACTCCACTATGTGGGACTCTGATAATTACTAACCCTGGTAAGCAGGAAGAAAACTAAAAAAAAGGCGTTTTCCATATAACATGGAAAACGCCTTTCTCATTTATTTAGAGCTTCTTTACAGAATTAACCCTTGAAATAACGCTTCAACAAACCTGCAAAGGCCATTCCGTGACGGGCTTCGTCTTTACACATCTCATGAACAGTATCATGGATGGCGTCATAACCTAACTCTTTGGCTTTTACGGCGATGGCTTTCTTTCCGGCACAGGCTCCATTTTCGGCAGCAACACGTGCTTTCAGATTGGCCTCGGTGTTCTCTTCAACAACTTCACCAATCAGCTCTGCGAATTTACAGGCATGCTCGGCCTCTTCCCAGGCAATGCGTTTATACGCTTCAGCAATCTCAGGATATCCTTCACGATCAGCCATACGGCTCATGGCCAGATACATACCAACTTCTGTACACTCACCGGCAAAATTTGCCTTCAGACCTTCCATGATATCTGCATCACAACCTTTGGCAACACCAACAACATGCTGATCCGCCCACTCCATACTGTCACCAAGCATTTCAGTGAATTTATCGGCTGAAGCGCCGCAATGGGGGCATTTCTCAGGGGCTGAATCACCTTCATGGGTATATCCGCACATGGTACAAGTAAACTTTTTCATTATGATCTCCTTGAATTATTTGTTTGTAGTTTCTGACACTCAGTTAACAGTAACAATTATTACTATAAGGAAAAGCTCCCGTCAACTTCTTTTTACAAATAAATACTATTATCACTAGCTGTTCTCTTCAAGAACTCACAGCGCTGCCCAAATCGCCCTAACGCTTCTTGCGTCCTTTGCTCCGATTTTCTCCTCCTGCCTTATAACCACCCTTTCTGTGCACTGGTTTTTTGCGTCCACCACGCCTGGGCTTTTTAGTAAGTCTTTCATCCCCTGGCCCGACAAGCGTCAGGCCTAATGGACGGCCCATGATCTGCACGGAACGAAGTTGATCAAATATTTTTGCAGGCATTCCTTCCGGCAAATCGACAGTAGAATGTTGCTCAAATATAGAAATCGCCCCGATATATGCCCCGTCAAGATCAGCTTCTCCGGCAATGGCCCCCACGATATTCGTTGGGGCCACATCGTGTGCCTTCCCGACTTCGATACGGTAGCGTTCCATACCGGTTCGGGTCTCAGTGGTTCGTGCCTTCGCAGGTTTTTCAGCAAAGGGCTGTTTTTCTTTCTTTTTGAAGGCCTTCATGGGCTCATCAGGAAGCAGGAGGGGGGCATCTCCCTGCACCATACTGGCAAGGGCTGCAGCTATATCACGATAGTCCAGATCATTCTCTTCACGATATTCAGCTATCAGGGTGGCAAAGAAGCCAAGATCACGAGTAGCCAGCGTTCCGCTTATCCGTTCTTTAAAAGAGGTCAAACGCTTATCGTTAATGACCGCTGTGGAGGGAAGTTTCATTGGGGCAATTTTTT
>JAOZKX010000234.1 GCA_029935135.1 Desulfocapsa sp. | reverse complement strand
AAATTCAAATCCACTGTATAAAAAATTTGAGAACTTCATGGTTTCCTGAACTCTGAAGAGAATAAGAACGACGAGAGAAGAGTATAAAAACAGGCCGTTGGAATGGGAACTGTTTTGCTAAACCAAGGTAAGTTGTCTGCATTTTCTCACTGCTTCATCGCTGTATCAGTATCTACTTAAACACAGTTGGGAGACTTTTCCTATAGGTGGAAATACCTATTTTATTGTGATTTCGAAGGTTTTAAGAGAGGGTCTGTGATTTGTATGACAGCAAATGAACAGGAAAAGAAACTAAAAAAAGCGGACAATCCTCTACTGGGCTGTCCGCTTTTTTACCATCTGCTGAAAGAGTCGCAGGATGTATATACCATTGACTGCTACCAGTACCAGCAAAAACAATTTGACAGAGAAAGGGGAGATGCATATCATCGTTTGAAATTAAACGAACGTTTGAATAGAATGGTGGTTATGAAAAAACAGAGTGCAAGAAAAAAACAGAAGCCGGAGTCAAGGGAACGGATCATTCAGGCTGCCCTTTCTCTCTTTGCCAGCCATGGTTTTAGTGAGACCGGGGTACGGGAACTGGCTGCCAGAGCCGAGGTTAATCTCTCCATGGTGAATTATTTCTTTGGCAGTAAAAAAGGATTGCTAAAAGAGATTCTTGACAGCTTTCTTGCCGGATATCTTTCCATTGCCAGGGAGGAGCTTGTTGGTGATGGTGATTTACATCAGAGGCTTGAACGATTTATTGCTCGTGCAATCAGATATTTTGATAAGGAACGGGAGGCTTTACTGATCACCATCAGTGAACTGCCGCATGATGATCCTGAAATTGTAGAACATAAAGCGGGTTGGGCCAGACAGATGGTTGAGATCGTAAACCAGGAGATCTGTCTGCCACTTGCTGCAGAAAGTGGCCAGCATATCCCTCCAACCTGTCTTTCGCCCATGCTGACCTCTCTTATGGCATCCCGTTTCCTCTTTACTCCGGTTATGGAGAAGGTGGATAGGGGGAGTTCGAAAGCAGTCAGCATAGATGTGTATACAGAGACAATAACCAGGATGTTGTTGCAGGGCTTTGTAACTCCTGATAATGAGATCAATCAGCCTGTGCTGACACAATAGCTGTTGCAGCTTATCTACATGGAGGGAGCCATGAAAATAAAAAAAATAATCGTTGGACTGATGAGTCTTGCTCTTCTGTTTTTGCCGGGTGTGGGCAGTGGCCTGACTATTGATGAGGCTGTGACCCTGGCCCTGGAAAATAATCCTGCTCTGCAGAAACAGCAGCTGAATCAGGCCTTGAGTGAAGAGGGGTTGAGCGGTCAAAAGTCGCAGAATTTCGGTAAGGTTGATCTGGTGGCCTCCTATGGCCATTATAATCTGCCGCGTACCCTGGTTCCGTTGACTCCGGCATCAATTTTCACCGATCCCACTGCTGTCCCCACCACGGAAGATCTTTTTACTACCGGTATTTCCTATGAGGTCGCGCTGTTTACCGGATTCTCCCAGCAGCGTTCTGTGGATATTGCTGTACTGGAGAAAGAGATGGCTGGAACCGCTCTGAAATTGAGCCGGCAGCAGCTTATTTATAATGTGAAGGCACTGTATGTCAATATCCTTTCCCTCACAGCTCAGGAAGAGGCCCAGAGTAAATATCATTTGGCCTTACAGCGTCTCCACGATGATATTGTTCTTGAGGTGAAACTCGGGAAAAAAGCCAGAGTGGATCAGTTAAAGGCGGCAGCAGATAAAGAAAATGCCAGGGTTAGCGTGCGCCAGATCAATGGGAATGTCAGGATATTAAAGGCCAGTCTTGCTGCCCTGTTGAACGCTGATAGCATTGCTGTTCTGGAAGAGGTTTCCATGGAGATGCCTGCCTCCGCTTCTGTACCTCAGTACAACAAAGATATTCAGCAACTTGATCGCTATCGTTCTGCCCTTCTCAATGTGGAGAAAAAGGATATGCTTGTGGAGAAGAGCAGTGCCGGCTACTACCCGCAAGTGGTTTTTAATGGCTTTTACGGACAAAACTTTGGCCCAAATGACAGTTCCAATAAATATGAAGGTGACTGGAACAGCAAAGAGACCTGGCAGGCGGTGGTCAATTTAAAGTGGACGGTTTTTGATTTCGGAAGTCGCAGCAGGTCCAAGCAGATAGCGGTCATACAGAAGCAGCAGAGCCGCAGGGACCGGTTAACAACAGAACTGGAGTTAAAGAGATCGTTAAGTGAAGCGGCAACGAAAATTGAACTGGCCCTTGATGAGTATTACTCCGCTGAAGCCGAACTTGCCCTAACCCGTGAGACAGAGACCATTGAACAGACCCGTTTTGATAAAGGGGCGGCGGATCTTAATGATCTGCTCTACGCCAAGGCCCGCAATCAATTGGCTCTTGGCCGTTTGATCAGTGCCCGCTACAGTTACCAGAGCGGCCACTTTTACCTGGATTACCTGCTGGAAAATGGAGAAAATAAGTGAAGAAATTTATTGTCCTGTTGTTGATTGCTGCACTGCTTGCCGGTGCAGCAATGCTTCTTAAAAAACGAAAACAGAGTGTAAAGAATGCTCCGCTTCCAATTCCTTTGAGCCATCAGGTGAAAGTTGTTTCAGCGCTCACTGCGCACCTTGAAGAGACTCGACCCTTTCTGGCCCGGCTTGCTGCTGAAGACACGGCTGAGATCTCATCCAGGCTGAGCGGCCGGATAGTGGATATTCTGGTGAAAGAAAATCAGCTGGTCAATACAGGAGATCCTCTTCTGCAGATTGATGAGTTGGAGATGGTTGCCAGTATCAGGTCGTTGCAGGCGGGCCTTGCTGCCCAGGAAAAAGATGTGCAATATGCAAAAAGTCTGCATGAACGAAACCGGTCGCTTTTTGCTGTGGGTGGGCTGGCCCGTGAAAAATTTGAAGCCTCAGAAGTTGCCTCTGCTGCCAAACAGGCTGTCCTGGAAAGCACCCGGCAGAAGGTTGCAGGACTTGAGGCTCAACTTGCTTATCTTAATATTAAAGCTCCCTTTACAGGGACTGTGGGAACCATCTTTGCCCACAAGGGAGACCTTGCCGTTCCGGGAAAACCACTGCTTAGCATAAATTCTCCAGGTCAGAAACTGATATTTAGTTATGTGCCCGGGCAGTCTGCAGTAACAATGGGGCAGGAAGTATTCTGGGAAGGCCGAAAAATAGGTCAGATTAGAAACCTGTACAGTGATGCTGTAGATGGTCTTGCGGTGGCAGAGGTCGCTGTTAGCGGCCAGCTGGATATCCCTAACAACAGTTACCTCACCATCGATCTGCTGACCTTTAGCGGCAGTGGCTGCCGTGTCCCCATTGATGCACTTATTGAGACAAAAGAGGGTGCCCGGGTGATGCTCTATGCTGATGGAGAGTTTAGCCCGTTTGCTGTAAGCATGACAGCCCGCAGCAAAGAGCACGCCCTTATCGATCCTTGTCCCACTTTCCCGGTGGCTGTGGCCGCTGCGGCAAAGCTCAGTCAATTGCCGGGTTTTGCTCAAGTCCGGGTAAACAGGAGTGATGCGCATGAAGAGTAGTTTTATTGAGCGGCTCCTGGCGCGGCCCTATTTTATCTACTCCTTTCTGGCCCTCTTTGTTTTTCTGGGTATTGTCGGCTACCAGAAGGTCGCCCGCAAACTCTTTCCGGAGTCCAACTACCCCGAGGTTGCCGTGGTTATTATTCAGCCCGGTGGTTCGGCCAAGACCCTTGCTGCTAATGTTGCCGTATCCGTGGAAGAGGAACTCTACAGTCTGGACAAGATTCGCCGCGTTTTTTCAACCACCATCGATGAAGTTTCTGTGATTCGGGCTGAGTTTGAATACAGTAAGGATCTCGATATGGCGGCAAGTGATGTCACCAACTCCATAAATAAGATTCGTTCTGCCCTGCCGCCCGATATCCATGAACCGCAGGTCCATAAAATTTCTGCGGCAACAGCCCCTATTGTCGTGATTGGCGTAAGCTCCGAGACTCTTCCACTCCCTGATATCAGACAGCTGGCCGAAACCGCGTTGCGTCATGAACTGCTGAAGACAACAGGTGTTGCCAATGTTGATATCTTCGGCAGTTATAAAAAGGAGATGCAGATCATTATAGATAAGGCCAGGCTGGATCAGTATGGTCTTAGTCTTGGCGCAGTTCTGGCAACGCTGCAGAGTAATAATAAAGATTATGCCATTGGTTTTATCTCCAATGAGAAGAGCCGCTATCTCTTAAAGTCCCCGGGCAAAGAAGAGAGTGTGCAGGGACTTCGTGATCTTCGTTTGACCCCGAATGTACGCCTGGGTGATGTGAGTAGTATCTATTTTGGTCATTATGAAAACAGTTCGGGATATTACGGGAATAGTCTGGAATCCATAGCTGTTTCTGTGCT
>JAOZKX010000233.1:2769-4391 GCA_029935135.1 Desulfocapsa sp. | reverse complement strand
TCTCTTTGGTGCCATGCTTGATAAGGCCGGCGCCGGATATTATTTTATTCAACTAGCCCTCAGTCTTCTTGGGCGGTTTAAGGGAGGTCCTGCCAAGGCAGCCATTATGGGTTCCGGTTTGACAGGACTTGTTTCCGGCTCAAGTATTGCAAATATTGTGACCACCGGTACCTTCACCATTCCGATGATGAAAAAAGTTGGCTATCCGGCAACGAAGGCAGCGGCCATTGAAGTCGCTGCCTCCACCGATGGTCAACTGGCACCGCCTATCATGGGCGCTGCCGCCTTTATTATTGCAGAATATGTAAATGTTCCTTACATCGAGGTGGTGAAGGCTGCTGCTGTTCCTGCGTTTGCCTCCTATGCGGCCCTCTTTTATATTTCCCATATTGAGGCATCAAAACTTGGACTGAGAGGAATGTCCAAAAGCGATCTTCCTCAATTTTTTAAGACATTACTGGGTGGGCTTCATTTTCTGATTCCCATCAGCATGCTTCTCTATGAACTGATTGTTGTGCGCCATTCACCTGAACTCGCCGCATTTAATGCGATTATGGTGTTGGCTGTGATTATGGTTCTCCAGGAACCACTCAGGGCCTGGAAAAAGAAGGAATCCATAGGAGCAGCTTTTGGAAAATCCATTCGTCTTATTTTCTCAGCATTGGAAAGCGGTGCCCGCAATATGGTCTCTGTGGCCCTTGCCACTGCTGCTGCCGGTATCATTGTTGGTGTCGTCGCCCTTGGTCTTGGTAATCTAATTGCAGAAGTTATAGATGTTCTTTCAATGGGCAATGTGTTTCTTATGCTGATGATTACCGCATTCGCCTGTCTTATTATCGGCATGGGACTGCCCACAACCGCCACATACCTCGTTATGGCAGCTCTCACAGCGCCTGCAATCGTGAGTGTGGGAGCAATGCAGGGATTTGTCGTGCCACTTATGGCTGCACATCTCTTTTGTTTCTATTTTGGCATCCTGGCAGATGATACCCCTCCGGTTGGACTTGCCGCCTATGCTGCGGCTGCCATCGCAAAATCGCCTCCCATAGCCACGGGTCTGCAGGGATTTATGTATGATATTCGGACCGCCATCCTTCCATTTATGTTTATTTTCAATACCGAACTTATTCTCCATAATGTCTATTCCTGGAGCCAGGGGATTTTGATCTTTTTGATGACCTGTGTTGGGAACTTTGCCTTTGCCTCTGCCACCCAGGGGTGGTTTGTGGCGAAAAATAAATTCTGGGAGATACCGCTCTTTTTGACGGTTTCATTTATCCTGATGCAGCCGCAACGCATTGCTGAGTGGATAGGGCTTGCCCATGAACAACGATATTACAGCTATTTTATTGGATTAGCTCTTTTTGTGCTGCTTTTTGTCCTGCAGAAAATGCGAGGTCCTGAAGCTGCCGAACCGATTGTTTCCACAAACTAAAAAGAGGAATACTGCATGCAAATGATTAAAAGAATAATGGTGCCGATAGCGTTTTCTCCATACACCAAAGGAATTATTGATTATGCAGCAATGCTTGCAGGCGCAATGAGTGTTGAAAAACTGATTTTTATTAACATTATCAATGAGAGAGATGTTGAGGCGGTAAATGTTATTGCTTCCTATGGAT
>JAOZKX010000233.1:0-2759 GCA_029935135.1 Desulfocapsa sp. | reverse complement strand
GAAAGAATATATCGATACCTTGCAAACAGATCGAAGGGAAAGCCTGGAAAAGCTTCTGGCAGATATCGATTTCCCGGATGAAAAGATGAAACTTGTGCTTAGTGTGGGCAAGCCGGCAGAAAAAGTACTCAAACATGCCGTCCGTGAAGAAGTGGATATGATCGTAATGGGGGTCAAGGCAAAGAGTGAATTGTTACACGCCTTCACCGGTTCTGTGGCTGAAAAGCTGTTCAGGCGTTCTCCTGTAACAATTGTTTCCTACCGGGAAGAGTCCATTGCCGGAAAGTTACGAGAAAAGATTACACTGTAAAGTAGCTTTGGTATCCGTTTTGGTGCCATACAATTTGCATGTCACCAGTATAGCTGATATCATCAATGTGGTGCAGTTCGTCGGTTCCAGTGCATTCAAGTAATACTATTTCTTTGAAGAGGCGACAGTATGAGTGAAGGGCAATCCATCCATACCAGGCGTGCAGAAACCTGCACAAAAGATCCTGTTGCCGCTGTAACAGAACTGGCAGAAAAACTGGGGCAGGCCGATATGGCAGCTGTTCTGTTCTTCTGTTCTGCAGACTATGACCTGGCAGCACTTGCTGGCGCTTTAAACGATACTTTTTCCTGTCCTGTTTTTGGCTGTACCACTGCCGGTGAAATAGGCAGCACATATCAACACGACGGTATCGTTGCCGCAAGTTTTTCTTCTGAGGTCTTTCGATTTCATCTTATGGCCATAGAGCCGCTCACCGATTTCACGCTTACTCAGGCAAGGGAGTGTGTGGATAAATTACGATCGAGACTCCAGTTCTCCGCCTCACTGGATGCGGAAAAGATGTTTGGACTTTTGTTGATAGATGGTCTTTCGCTCAAGGAGGATCAGGTAACATCATGTCTGCACAGTGTTCTTGAAGGAGTGAGCCTTGCCGGTGGTTCTGCTGCCGATAATATGCATTTTCAGAACACATTTGTCTTCGTGGATGGTGCGTTTCGTTCCGGGGCTGCAGTTTTTGCACTTGTTGAGACAAAGCTGGACTTTGAGATTTTTAAGTTTCAGCATGTCCTTCCCTCGGATGAGGAAATGATTATCACAGAAGCGGATCCTGCAAATCGGGTGGTATATGAAATAAATGGCGCTCCTGCCGCCACTGAACTCGCTAGGATTATAGGGACCACCAGGGAACAGTTAACTTCTGAGATTTACTCTACAAACCCTTTGATGCTGCAAGTTGGCAGTGAATGGTTTGTTCGTTCTATAATCACATATAATCCGGATGACAGTCTTTCTTTTTATTGTGCCATTGATGCTGGACTGCCTTTGTCGGTTGGCAAAATGAGTGATCTTGTTGAGTATCTGGATAAGCAGGTTTCAGCTATAAAAGCGAAATTTGCAGATATAGAAATCAGCATTGGCTTTGATTGTACCCATCGGCGACTTGAAATAATGGAGAGGGGACTGAAAAAGGAAGTTGAGCATTCTCTTAGAGATTTGAACATTGTTGCATTTTCCACCTATGGAGAACAGTACAACTCCATCCATGTGAATCAGACATTTACCGGTGTTGTTCTTGGGAGCAGAAAGGGATGGTAGGGAATGCATCACTGGAGAAGGAGGTCGCTGAGCTACAGGCGGAAATGATCAGAAAAAATAAGATTATTGCGGCCTTGACCAATAGGGTGAAACGATCCATTCATACCTATAGTAATGCCTATACAATGTTTGAGAATAATATCCTGCTCCAGGATGAGGTAAATAAAAAGACTGAAAAACTCCAGGTTGCAACGCTGCACGCCCAGGAGGCCAACAGATCGAAGAGTAGGTTCCTGGCAAATATGAGCCATGAGATACGGACACCAATGAATGCTATTATTGGCCTGAGTTCCCTTCTGCTCGATAGCGAGATGAGACTAGAACAGAAAGATTATGTTGAAAAAATTAACCAGTCCGGCAAGTCCCTTCTTCGTCTGATCAATGATATTCTCGATTTCTCAAAGATTGAGGCCGGAAAGTTCAGTCTTGATGAAATTCCCTTTGTTGTTGCTGATGTTTTTGAGCATATCGAAAATGTTATTATAGAGCAGGCACATGAAAAGGGGTTGGAACTTATTTTTGACCTTGGAGAAGATCTTTTCAGGCAAATGGTAGGAGATCCTCTCCGTCTCAAACAGATTTTCGTCAATCTTGTCGGTAATGCTATTAAGTTTACCGATAATGGACAGGTCACCGTCTCAGCACATGTTTTGGAGCAGAACGAAGAAAAAGTAGAGGTCCAGTTCAGGGTGAAGGATGATGGAATTGGTATGGAAAAAAGTACCCAGGAGATTATCTTCCACTCATTTCATCAGGCGGATAATTCGATTACCAGAAAATATGGTGGAACCGGACTGGGACTTTCCATCACCAAGGTTCTGGTTGAGATGATGGGTGGTGAAATTAATGTGGTCAGTTCTCCGGGCATGGGCAGTGAATTTATTTTCACTGCTGTTTTTAAGCCTCTCGCTACCAGCCATAAACGCGAAATTGCCTTATCGTTAAATAAAAAGAAGAAGGTTTTCTCCAAGTTGCGCAGGATCTCCGGCGCGAAGATTCTTCTTGTTGAAGATAATCTTATTAATCAACTGGTTGCTACATCAATGCTTGAGAAAAAAGGCTTTTTTGTGCGTGTTGCAGAAAATGGTCGTGATGCGGTTGATATCCTGCAAAAAGAATCTTTTGATTGTGTTCTGATGGATATAGAGATGCCTGTTATGGATGGGTACACGGC
>JAOZKX010000232.1 GCA_029935135.1 Desulfocapsa sp. | reverse complement strand
GTCTGATCACTGGCAATGGGAAGGGGATGGTCACCATAGGCCCTTGCCTGCATGGCATCATCGACAAATAAATGCCTTGGCACCTCTGTCATGGCTTGTAGGACAGCGGGGTCACTAATCCCACGACGCTGCAGTTGTTCCCGCACCATCCGCTCCCGGGCCATAACAAAAGCATCCATCATTTTTTCTTGATCTCTTGCCAGGAATAATCATCCTGCCAGTCAAACTCATCCTCATTGTAGGCACTGTACTTACAGGTGGCAACAATATCATCGGCAAGGGTAATCACAACCATATGATATCCATTGGGATCAAAAGCCCCACCAACCATGGGAGTCGCCTGCAGGGCTGATCGATCTTCTTCATAATAGACCCACTG
Source organism: Desulfocapsa sp. (assembly GCA_029935135.1). Taxonomy (GTDB): domain Bacteria; phylum Desulfobacterota; class Desulfobulbia; order Desulfobulbales; family Desulfocapsaceae; genus Desulfocapsa. The sequence goes on along the minus strand of JAOZKX010000232.1, from coordinate 4,012 downwards.
TTCGGTGGATTCTGCAACCATCCGCTTGGAATCAGGTTCTCCCATAAGCTCAAGCACTTCCAGACGACTGGTCTGACCGGTTTTAATCATACAGACATCAGATGCCAGATAACGGGTCGGCCCGCTGGAACATCCAACAAAGGCAGAGGAAAGAAACAGAACCATCAATAACAAACAAAGGGAACGAACACTCATACGCATAAAAACCTCCCAAAAAAAGAAGAGCGGTAAAAAAACAACCGTAAAACCATTATTTTCATCCGCTCTATAGCCTGACAATCTGTTTTTTTCAATGATTATATCAATCAAACACCAACCGATTTATTTAATATCTTATAGTTTCGCTCAACCATAACCATCGGATCAACCACCAAACCTGCTTGAATCATAGCATTATCATAGATCTGTTCAGCAACTTCCGTGGCAAAATCCTCATCTTTTTTACTGAGCTCGGCAAGCTGCTTGATAAGCGGGCTGGCAAGATTAATTTCCAGATTTTTCTTGGAACTCTCAGGTGCCAAACCCTTTTCCACACGACTGGCCGCCATAATTCGTTCCATGGAAGACGTCATGTAGCCGTCAGGATTAACAATCATGGCCGGAGAGTCAACCAGTCGCTTAGAGTCAATAACATCTGCCACCCTGTCATCAAGTATCTTTTTCAGCCAAGTGATAAGCTCGCTGGTTGCCTCTGTTTCCAGCTTATCATCTTCTGTCTTGCTGTCTGTTTCTCCATCTGTGGAAAGATCGAGATCAGCCCGATCAGCCGAAACAAGTTTTTTCCCCTCAAACTCACCCAGATGATTCAAGACGAAATCATCAATGGGTTCCATGGTGTAGATAATTTCAATATCCTTTTTACGAAACATCTCCACATAGGGGCCAGCCTCGATGGCAGCACGGTTCGGGCCATTGATATAGTAGATACTGTCCTGTCCCTCTCCCATTCGTTCCACATACTCGGTAAGGGAAGTGGGCTTTCCATCCTCGGATCGTGATGATTCGAAACGAACCAGTTTTGCCAGTTCTTTCTGGAATTCAAAGTCTGAGGTCACGCCCTCTTTTAAGAAAATGCCAAAAGTATTCCAGAAATCAAGATAATTATCAGGATCTCTTTTTGCCTCTTCAGCAAGATATTTCAAAAAGCGTTTGGTGATAACCTTACGAAGCTTTAACACCAGGGCATTATCCTGCAGGGCCTGCCGGGAAATGTTGAGGGGAAGGTCTTCACTATCCACCACACCTTTTAAGAAACGCAGCCATTCGGGCAGGATATTTTCGGAATGCTGATCAATCAGGATGCGTTGACAGTACAGGTTGACCCCGGGATCGACCCGGCCAAAACCCATATTCTCAAAATTTTCCTTGGGAACAAAAAGAAGGGCGTTAATGGCAAGGGGGGCATCCGCTGAAAAGTGGAGGCGGAACTGTGGTTCATCCGCAGCATTACCGATAAACTTATAGAAATCATTATACTCTTCTTCAGTTATCTCATTCTTACTCCGGGTCCAGATGGCCTGCACGGTATTGACCGTCTCCCCCTCAAGCTTAATGGGAAAAGGTACAAATGCGGAATATTGTTTGATAATATTTTCAACCTTCCACTTTGTTGCATATTCATGGGCATCATCTTTCAGCTCAAGGATCATTCTGGTTCCACGATGCAGACCGGGGCAATCGGAAATAGTGAAACTCCCGGCTCCATCGGATGTCCATTCGTTGCCTTCAGAGCCATCCCAGGAACGACTCTGTACGGTAACTTTTTCAGCAGCCATAAATGCGGCATAGAATCCCACCCCGAACTGACCGATCAGACTGACATCTTTTTGAGCAGCCTCAGCAAGCTCTGCCAGAAAGCTCCCGGAACCTGAATGGGCGATAGTTCCCAGATTTTTTTCAAGCTCTTCGCGTGTCATCCCGACTCCTGTATCGGTGATGGTCATCGTATGCTTTTCCTCATTGAGGTCTATGGAAACTTCCAGGGGGACATCGGCATCAAAAACATCTTCTGCGGTTAAACTCTCATGACGCATTTTCTCCAGTGCATCTGAAGAGTTGGAAATCAACTCACGGACAAAAATATCCCGTTCCGTGTAGAGCGAATGGATAACAATATCGAGTAATTTTTTTGTTTCTGCCTGAAACTCGTGGGTGCTCATATAATAACTCCTCTGGCTATGGTTTTCTTTTTTTTAACAGAGCAAAGAGGAATGAAAAGTATTGAAGAAGCCCTTCCAATTCCGTTGCTTTTTTTATTGAAGTCGGCGAAAATGATAAACATACAGGATACGCTGTCAAGTCTGGACTCTCATTCAACAGTTTTTAGTTCCATTATATTCGGGTTTGGAGAACACTATGCGAATTATAGCCTTTGGTGATATTCATATGTCACTTGGAGCATTTACCGAGATACCCGATATTTCCTCGGCCGACCTTATTGTTCTCACGGGAGATATTACCAATTACGGCAGCCAGAAAGATGCCCGGGACATCCTCAATCAAGTGCTTACTATGAATCCACATGTGCTGGCACAGGTGGGCAACCTCGATGAATTTGCCATAAATGCTTATCTCAATGCGCTGAACATCAATATTCACGGTCAGGCAAGACTCTTTAGACGCGCTGTCTGCATCATGGGTTGCGGTGGCTCCAATATCACACCATTTGCAACACCCACAGAATTTAGTGAAAAAGAGCTCCGAACCATCCTCGACAAAGGGTTCCTGCAGGCACGAACCTATATCGAACTGGCTGAACCTCTGGAACACCACGAGATCCCGCTTATTCTTGTATCACACACACCTCCCCTTGACACAGAGCTTGATACACTACCCGACGGAAGCCATGTCGGCTCCAGGGCGGTTCGCAACTTTATTGAAGAAAACCAGCCTCCCCTCTGCATAACAGGACATATCCACGAGGCAAAGGGCAGTGACATGATCGGAGAAACCCTGGTCTTAAATCCTGGAATGATTGAGCATGGTGGATGGGTGGAAGTTATTATAGATAAAAAAGGAAAAGTGAGCGCCACAGTACAATGACAAAAACAATCGACACCCTTATTATTGGAGCAGGTCTTTCCGGGCTCACTGTTGCCTGGAAACTGCGGCAGATCCCCAATCATTCCTTTCTCCTGCTGGAACAATCCACGAAAACAGGCGGAGCAATATCCAGTCATCGGGAAAACGGCTATCAGGCAGAGGCCGGCCCCCATGGATTTCTCGACAACTGCCCTGAAAGTCAGAACCTTCTTAAGGAAACAGGCCTTGACCAGGAGTGTCTCAAGGCACCCCTGGCAGAATTTGTCCGCTATGTCTGCATTGACGATAAGCTGAAATGTATCCCCCAGTCACCGCCAAAAATCATTGCAGCCCCGCTTATCTCTCCCTTCGCTAAACTTCGTGTCCTGGCAGATCTCTGGAAGCAACCGCTTACAGGCGAGCCAACAGTCAGCGAATGGGTGCAGTACCGTTTTGGCAAGGCCCTGCTCCCTTTTGTAGATGCTGTTTTCACCGGTACATATGCTGGTGACTACGAACGACTGGTGATTGATGCTGTCATGCCCGGTGTGCGAAAGGTCGAAAAAGAGCATGGTTCTGTTATCCGGGGGCTTCTCAATAAACGAAAGGCCGCAAAAGGCCTTAAAAAGGAGTCAGGCCTGCCCTCCATGACCAGTTTTCCCGAGGGCATGGAACGGCTGGCTTTGCGCTTAAGTGAGGGACTGGTGGACGGAGAAGAGCTTCGCAGTCAATGTGAAGTTGAGCGTATCGATAAAAATGGGGAAGAGTGGCTGGTTCAGAGCGGAGATCAGCAATATTGCTGCCGCAACCTGGTGCTGGCACTGCCCGTTAATAGAGCACTTGCACTCCTGCAGTCGATCACTGAGTCGGCACCACAGACACAGATCCCCGAGGGTCAAATTGTCACCATCGCTTTGGGATTTGGTAAAGACGCCAGCCTTCCCCCGGGATTTGGCTATCTCAGTCCGGAACAGGAAAAACGATTCTGCCT
>JAOZKX010000231.1 GCA_029935135.1 Desulfocapsa sp. | reverse complement strand
TGAAAGATCATCTCCTCACTCTGGCGGATGATAGTATTGTACTGTTTAGTCATCTGATATTGTCGGATGCTTAAAAAAATCACAAAAAACAATAAGATTGCCATACCCAAAAATGCAAGATGGCTGACTTTTTTTAATGACTTCATGGATTATTGTCTTAGTTTTGAGTGGATACAGCTTTCAGCAGCAACACAATCACGACAATTGTGGGTTTCTTTAATCCCGGCAGCAATTTTTTCGGTGAAATGACATGCAAGGATAATATCAAACTCTTCATCATCAAGTGTTTCGACTTCGAGTAGAATGCTGGCCAGTTGTTTGAGTAAATAGAACTTTTGACTGAGTATTTCAACAGCCTCGGTATGGGCAAAGTCTAATAATCTTTTGATTTCCTGGTCAATGACAAGGGAAGTCTGGTCACTCATTTCAAGTCGTTGAGATGCTCCACCTAAAAATCCGGAATCATCAACAATCATGGCCTGTGGGCCTACAATGTCACTCATCCCCCATTTGCAAATCATACTTGTTGCAATTTCCGTAGCCTGCATAATATCACCTTGGGCCCCGGTCGTGTGGCGTTTAAAGGCAAGTTCTTCTGCTGCCCTCCCTCCCATGAGGATAGTGAGTCTGCTTTTAAGGTAGTCTGAATTGTAACTGGAGCGATCGCCTACGGAGAGTTGCTGTGTTTGCCCCAGGGCGCGTCCACGGGGAATAATGGTGATTTTATGTATGGGGTCGGCATGGGGGATTGTTTTCGCGACTATGGCATGACCGGCTTCGTGAAAGGCGAGGACCTCCCTGTCTTTATCAGATAGTATCATTCCTTTGCGTTCAACTCCCATCATGATACGATCGCGGGCAAGTTCGAAATCTAGATGGTCTACGCATTGTTTTCCTTCTCTAGCCGCCATCAGGGCTGCTTCGTTGACAAGGTTTGCAAGTTCTGCTCCGGTAAATCCAGGAACCATATGAGCAATTTTTGAGATATCAATATCGGGAGCAAGGGTAACTTTTTGTCCGTGAACTTCCAGAATCTTCTTTCTTCCACGAAGGTCAGGAGGCAGGATGTTTACCTGACGGTCAAATCGCCCGGGACGCCTGAGGGCAGAGTCTAAGATGTCGGGACGATTTGTGGCGGCCAGGACAACAATGGTATCGGAGGAGGAAAAACCATCCATTTCAACAAGGAGTGCATTTAATGTCTGGCTTCTTTCGTCCTGACCACTGGCAGAGGCTCCACCGGCACGAGATCCGCCCACAGCATCAATTTCATCGATAAAGATAATGCAGGGGGAATTTTTTTTTGCTTCTTTAAAAATATCACGAACCCTGGATGCTCCAACACCGACAAACATTTCAACAAAATCAGAACCGCTGAAACTATAAAAAGGTACATGAGCTTCACCGGCAATGGCACGAGCAAGGAGGGTTTTACCTGTCCCGGGAGGTCCCTGCAACAGGATGCCTTTTGGACTTACTGCTCCAATTTTTTTAAACTGATCAGGATCTTTTAAAAAATTGACAATTTCCTGCAGTTCTTCAAGGGCCTCAGGGATACCAGCAACATCAGCAAAGGTAACAACTTTATGGCCGCTATCCGGAAGGATAAGTTTATCTGAGGCAAATTTATTTTCCTCTTCTTCAATTTTCTTTTTTCTACTGAAGGAGATAACAACGGTTAAGAGGAGTAACAGTATATAAATAATCGCAGTGCCTTGAAAAATCAGTTCTGAGCGATCTTTTTCAAAGTTAATTTGAATGTTTCGATCCTGAAGTTCAGAGATCAATTTTTCAGGGTTAGGGACATTGGTAGAGTATTTGTCACCGGCAGCATGCTCGGCGATAACTTTATTTCCCTTAAAGGTAGTGGCAACAAGATCGTGATTATTTAAGCAATGGCGAAATTCACTGTATGATACATGGCGAAGTTGATGTTCTAATTGCCAGAGACCGTACGATCCACCAAGAAGTACAGTGAAGAGGAAAAATATAAAAAGGTTTCTAATCAGTATCGCCATGGATATATCCGGAAGTGATGTAAGGTGTAAGGCATGAGCTTAACTTCTTGATAAAATGAAGCAAACAATGTGTTTGATATGTATGGTAATCAGCTTTGTAGGTGTTGTATACCTTAACGAAAAAAAAAGCCAGAGAGATAAAATCTCCCTGGCTGAAATGTTGTCGTAAAGATTGCTTGTCAATCTATGCGCTGTTGAATGAACAGGGTGTTACATGGTTCCTGTGATGGATCCGAATAGGCTTTTCACGAGAGCAATTGGACCAGCAGTGGACATAAGGGCACTGGAAAGACAGACGGCAGCCCAGAGTCCGATACCGCCAGCGAATGCTGCAGTAACAAATGTACCAACTTTATACAACTCACTGTCAGTATTGACGGCTTCGTGAACGGTGGCTTTTACATTTTGTTTTGTTTCTGCATGGCCCATAATATCAATCCTTGATTGGTGTGTTTTTTTGTGAGTTTTATAAATTAGATTAGAGGGTTTTTACATTCCGCTGATGGCTTGAAAAAGACTTTTTATCATCTGCATTGGGCCGCCATCTTGAAGGAGCGCACTTGAAAGACATACAAGTCCCCATCCACCGATGATGGATGCAAAAGCTGCAGTTGTATACATGCCGACTTTGTAGAGCTCGCTGTCTACATTTTCAATCTCATGAATGGTTGCTTCTGTTTTTGTCTGTTCTTTGCTGATGGCTTGTTCTTGCATTCTATGCCCTCGTACTGTATCTCGTTGTGGTCGATCAAATTATCCGGTTATTGCTTGCATGAGGTTGCTGATAAGTCCAGCGGGCCCGCCACTACTCAGGGTAGCACTAAAAAGACAAGCGATAGCCCAACATCCAATAATAGTGGCTGATATTCCTAAAGCTGTAACACCGACTTTGGATATTTCATTGCTGGCAGTTGCTTTTGTTTGTGCTTGTGTCTTTGTAGTATTTAAGGTCTGTGTAGTATTCATGCTAAGCTCCTAGGTGTGTTCTTGCTTTTGACTGGAAGATTATCCAATGAAGGCTTTCATGTAGTTTGCAACAAGGCTGGCTGGTCCGCCGCTGTTGATCATTCCTGAGGCGAGGCAGGCCACCGCCCAACAACCAATAAGACCGGAAGCGATTCCCACTGTGGTAACACCGAGCTTGTTGAGTTCTGCGCTCGCGGTTTCTTGTGCGACACTTTTTTGATTTGTAATTGTATTTGTCATTTTGTTTCCCCTATGTGGTTGGTTTGTTACTGTTTGTTGTTGTTCGTATCTTGTTGTATAGCTTGTTGCAGGAGGCGTGCCAAAAAAGTAAAAAAACAGTAACAAAGGGGAGGGTAAATGCATAACCATCTGTAATGACGACATACTGACGCACATTCAGGTGGCGAAATGGGAGGGGAGCCTAAAGGTAAAAAAAAGAATGAAAGTGTGGCGTAATCGTCGCGGCATGTTGCGAAACTGTTGCAGCGCAACAGTTTCGCAACGATTTAGGACTGTTTGTGGGTGGCGATATCACTGGCAATGCCGAATCGTTGCATCTTGCGGTAGAGGGTAGAGCGGTCAATATTCAGCATTCGGGCAGCTTTAGATTTGTTTCCACGAGCTCTTTTGAGGATTTCAATTATTTCATCTTCTTCACTGATATATGGTGGTAGCGTTGAGGTTCTGACCAGGGCAGTTGGTGGGAATTGTTCTAGAACACTATTGGCAGGTTGTTGAATTTCATCGGGGAAATGTTCAACAGATATGGTTGGACCTTCACACAGTACACAGGCACGTTCAATGATATGGCGAAGCTCACGGACATTACCTGGCCATGAGTAGCGCGAGAGTGCTTCAATGGCCTGGTCAGAGATTCCGTGGATGTTGCGCTGAAGTTTTTTGCGAAACATGGAAAGAAAGTGGTGAGTCAGGATGGGAATTCCACCTTTTCTGTCCCTCAGCGGAGGGAGCTTTATCTCAACTACTTTTAATCGATAGTAGAGATCCTCCCGAAAACTTCCATCTTTAACCTTTTCCGTAAAGTTGGCATTTGTTGCAGCAATAATCCTGACATCCACAGAGATAGAGGCATTCTGGCCAACTGGGGTGAAGGTTTTTTCCTGCAGAAATCGCAAAAGTCGTAACTGCATGCGTGGAGATATTTCTCCAATTTCGTCAAGGAAGAGGGTGCCTTTGTCGGCCTGTAATAATCTGCCTTGCCGGTCACGGTCTGCGCCAGTAAAGGCCCCTTTAACATGACCAAAAAGCTCACTTTCCAGTAAGTCCTCAGAGATTGCAGCACAGTCTACCTTGACAAGAGCGCTACTGCTGCGATTACTTTCTGCATGTAATGCCTCTGCTGCCAGTTCCTTGCCTGTGCCAGATTCTCCCAGGATCAACACACTGGCATC
>JAOZKX010000018.1 GCA_029935135.1 Desulfocapsa sp. | reverse complement strand
CTCCGCTTTTATCAAAATCTCGGTTTTCGGCATATGGATACCAATGGGGTGTACCATTTGCTGGAATGGCTACCAGGTTAAAATACATTATGCTCAAGCAGTTCACCCATAAAGATTTCGCAACCCATATAGATTCAAGCTTTGCCATCTATTATTCTGAAACGGATTTTTTTGATGCCAGACTGGTCAGTGTGCAGACATTGGGGCAGCAGCCTGAAGATCCAAAGCAGCGCTGGCCGTACTCCCTACTTTTTCATATAGAGAAAAAGGAGCAGTATCTGGTTCAGCAGATATACCGGGTGACTCACCCGCTTATCGGCAGCCTCGATATCTTTCTGGTTCCTTTGGGACCAGATAAGACGGGGATGCGTTACGAATCCATCTTTACCTGAGCCGTTTATGTGGCCTGAGGGGGTACATATATGAATATTTCACAGTCGTCCTTGATTGACTCCTGTCCGGAAAGACACATCTCTTCATCTGCTACACCTTCCCGTAGAAAATTATTTATCCCTGTTCCTTTACAGCTGTTTTTCAGCATCTGTCTGTTTGCTGCAGTGTTTATTATCCCGGGGAGTGCTCAGCTACTGGCTGCAGATCCTCCTTCAGACAGTACGATAACTGAAGTTATTTCTGCAGATGGTACCTGGAAATTTCCAAAATTGCGTATGGACAGTAATGGAGATTTTTATACCCTCCATTGGGATAGTGTGAACAACGCTTTGCGGTTTGTAAAATGGAATGGTCTTTTCTGGGAAGAGTATACCTCAATTGCTGCAGGTTCTATCTCTGGTCGTGACCATATCTCCTATGGCAACGAGTACCAGGTAAATTATGATTTTGACAGTAATGATAACCTCCATGTTGTTTTTCCCGCCGGTGACAGCCTGGCAAGCTCTCATGATGCCTATCATGGAGTATATAATGGTTCCACATGGTCATTTCTCATCCTTGAGGATAGTGTGAATATACCGGAGGGGATAAATGTATTTATTGATGCCTATAATTTTGTCCACGCCGTGTATCACATTGATGCCTACGCTGATGGTATGGCCCATGTGTTGAAGTATGCCACCAATAAAACAGGGAGCTGGCAGGTGCAGGATATTCTTGCTACCGGTAATCGCGGTATAGACGAACTGCATGATAGCTATGTTGTGGCTGACAATGGTGACAATGTTACGATTATATATCGTCGGGAAGATTTGCAGAATCAGCATCAAGATAATTATTATATTACTGATTCCGATGACTTTTCTCTGCAGACCCCCATTCCAGAGTTGCAGGGTGAAACTGATCTAAAAGAATACCAGGTGGGAAATATTGTTCAGGACGAAAATGATTTTATACATCTTGTCTATTCAAATATCACAGATTCGACGGCTCACTATCTTTCCAATGAAACGGGCAGCTGGGTACAGACCGATCTGTCGGCAGCAAATCCCACACTTACCGGGGCGGTGGATATTGCATTTGACGGTGCAGACCTAGTGATCCTTACGCAAACTGCCACGGAGTACCTCTTTCAGAGAAAGAAAGATGGTGAAAACTGGCAGGAAGAAGTCCCTTTTACTGTGGATGGTATTGTCAGTGACAGGTTTAAGACTAATAATAGGCCAAAACTCAGCATGCTTGTTTTTGAAAACAGCACAACCTGGGAGATAGGCTCTTTTCTTATGGCTGATATACGAAAGAAATTTCCATGGCCGCTGATAATACCAGCTCTTGTTTTGCCCGCCAGGACAGCTGCAGAGAGATAGAAAATTCTGATTACCAGCAAAGATCAGGTAAAAGCAAAATGGAATTGTAGGAGTCCGCCCCTGCGGACGATTTGACTATTCAGCAACACTCTATAATCGCTCGCATGGCCGGATCCACATCAAATATAGTTTAGCTGAGCTTTGATGGTAACTAAGTAGCAAATTACTGGGGAAGAGATTGTTGCAGTGCTTTTATGCATTAAGCCTAGAGAATAGCACAAAAAAACCCAGAGAAGAACGGGCTATTCTTCTCTGGGTTTTTTCTGTCATCATTTGGCTGAAGGAGAGTTGTTATTTGTAGGCTCCAACGCTAAGCGCTTTTTGCAGTTCATCCACGGGGCCGTAATCAAGGGGGGCGACCCAGCCGATTATTTTTGCTTTTTGGGCAGCAGGGTCATCTTTTTTGATTTCCTTCAATGCTGCGACAACTTCCTGGGCAACTGCATCAGAAGTGGCGGCAGTTTTTGCCAGTGGCCATTCAGGATAAAGGGTTGTTGAATAGACAAATGGAAAGGTGGAACTCTGTTTGTTGATTATTTTGAAATCTTCCATGGCAATGGCACCACTTGCTGCCATGCGTTCGAGAGTGTCTGTACGCACCGTGCCCGCCTGAGCCTCTTCGTTCTGTACAGCATAGACAACATTATCATGCTTCCCGGCAAAATCCATACTGGCAAAGTCTTTAAAAGGATCGAGCCCCTGGTCTTTAATGGTCTTGTAGGCCATCTGCCATCCACCAAAAGATGATTTCTTCACAGCCATAAAACTTTTTCCTTTGAGGTCAGCTATGGAGTTGATACCATCATTATATGCCGTTGTGATGATGACTCCACCAAAAGAATCAAGGGCCTGACCCTGACGGGAATTAATCATGGTGGCAATGGCGCTTGCCCCAAATTTTACTTTTGCCGTAACAAACATGGATGAGTTAACGAGGAAGAAGTCAACATCATTTGCTTCAATTGCCGGATTGACTTTGTCAAAACCAAGAGGGACAATCTTAACACTCTTCCCTAATTTATTTGTCAGATATTCACCCGTTGCAGCCCATTTCTTTAAGGCTTTTGCAGGACCGTTTTTGGCCAGGACCCCTATCTTAATGTCTGCTGCCTGTGCGGATACAGTAAAAAGAAAGAAGAAAACTGCAAAAAGAACTGATAGGCGTTGTTTCATATGGAACCTCCTTAAAGGATTGAGTGAAAAAATTGGGTGGATAGAAGAACCCTACAAAAAAATTCTTTCAAAAAGGCAGGGGAAAGTCAAGCAGAACTTGAATGGAAAGATGCATCATTGATGCATGAGAAGGAGATTGTTATGCCCCATGCTTTTTCAGTGGAAGTTCATCACTATCTCAGTGAGAAAATTCAACTGGCCAGAGAAGAGGAAAAAACAGCCGTTTGTAATAAAAATACGGCTGCCCAACACAGCTTGCAAGGACAGTTATTGGAACTGGAAACCCTCCGGAACTATCTTACAGAAAATTTTGATTTGAAAACGCAAAAATACTACTGAGGGCCGATGTCACACACCTATCTGATTGATCTCTACGAATTTATCGACAAGCGTTTGCTGGAGGCGGAAGGACTGAGAGAAAAAGCAACGGGAGAAGCTGAAGAAATGTTTCAGCAGGGAAGAGCTAAGGCACTTAAGGGATGCAGACAGTTCCTCGTCGAGCACTATAACCGTAAACTCCCGCGGCGTCTGCAATCGAGATATCCGGGTTGATATCCTGCCAAATTAACTGTCTTTAGGCCTATTGTTGGAGCCGGGTCGCATGGCGCGCAAGGGGTGAATGGCTTGAGAGTTACAGGCAATAGAAGAAATGGTTGATTCTAGATTGCAAACAACTTTGTTTTGTTTATTTTTAATCAAAAGCTATGTTAAACAATATCGAGGCATATAAAGATAATGAAAGTGCTACAAAAAGAAGAAATGCCTACTGAGTGTGCTTTAAAGGGAAACTGGAATGCTCACAAACACGGTAGTTATACCAAAGGCCAACTTGAACTACAGTAGATGTCTAAGCAATGGATGAAAGAAAACAAAGAACCTCGGATAAAGTTGTGGCAAACAGGCGAGAATTGGCATTACCATGACGAAGCTTAACCATGATTCCTTCCAGTCTCACCTGTCCACTGGGGTGTGTTTGTTTTATTGCACATGTTCCCCAAGAATTGCAGGTAGTATGAGGTTCCAGAATCCCTTACTGCCAGGAGTATATCCGGTTCCATTTGCTGCATTCACCTCTTTCGGGTCGTATGTCTGGCCATCAGGATCGTCTGTTTCATAATTCAGATATTCCTGCATGTCACTATACCCGTCATTATCATAATCAGAAACTCCATCTACAGTATCAAGATCCCCGAAATAAAGAATTTCCCAGGAATCCGCAATACCATCTCCGTCATCATCAACCAGAATATTGAGAAAGAAAATCACATTGCAGTAGCCGGAATTACCCTGGCCGTCGCTGGCATGGTAGGTGAAAAAATCTTCGCCTGCATCATCGCCGTTGTGGGTGTAGGTAAAAGATCCGTCACTGTTCAGGGTCAAAGTACCATGCTGGACATTGGCGTCAGCATCGACAGTGACCGTCATGCTGTCTCCTTCCTCGTCTGAATCGTTGGCCAGGACCCCATTTGCTGCAGGTTTGGTAAGGGTTCCTCCCCTAAGCAGCGAGTAATAATCATCAAGGGCAACAGGTGGATCATTTACAATGGTGTTATCAAATGTAACCGCTGTATCATCATTTACAGCAAATGTTGACCCGCTGACAGATCCTTCCAGAGCAGCGTGTCTGTAAACGATAAAGTAGTTGCCGTCAGGTATATGAGGAAATTGAAAGCTCCTGTCTGTGAAGAAAGTGGCATTGTATGCAGCGACAAAGGTATCTCTGTCTGCATTAAAGAGGAAAAGCTTTGCCCCATATACAGGCTCTGTTAATGTGCCGTTGATGGTGTGCCCGGGATCAGAGACACCAAGGTTGATATTAACTGCAGGCAACGAGTTAACTATCTGGCTGTCAATATAGGCAAGCTGCGGTGACTGGTAATCAAAGGTCGTTTCTACGCTCTGTTGTCCCATCAGGACCACCCGGTATGATTTACCCGGCTGCACAAACAGTTGGAATTTATTATTTGAATCTGCCTTGGTCTTCCAAGCCGGAGATGCATCCATCACCATACTGTCGAGGGGCTGGTCTGCCTCAATGGCGACGACAGAAAACCAATCGTATTCGGTAGAATGTTCAACGGATATGGAACCGGTAATCACCTGACTCTCCATGGAAGAAAGTATTGTCACCTTCCCCAGGTTAATATCTGTGAGGGAATCTGCCACTGTAAAATGATGCGGCACTGCTGCCCTGACGGAAGAATAATTGCTACTCAGCAGGGTCCAGTTTCCTGGTGCTACACGCACACCGAAAGTACCATCGTTTTTGTCAACTTCCACATCCATGCAGGTCATACCAAATGCGGTGCAGATTTTAACTTCCATATCGGTGGCAACTTCATCACTGCTGTCCCTCAAATATCCGCTTACCAGTGCACCTCGCTGAAGAGAGAGAGCTTGAAGGTCTTTGTGCTCACCTTGGCCCAGTTTGAAATAATGGTTAGCTGGCTGGGCATAGCCAGAAGAAGGATCAGGTGTAATCTCAAACTCAACTACGCCGGGTATCACGTAATCCAGGGAAAAACATCCGTAATCATTAGGGTCAGTTTGTGTCTGGCTCCCAAAATCCAATCGATCTATATATATGTAAGCGATGACCGATGCGTCAAGTCCATTCCCGTTTTCATCCTGTATGCAGCCGTAGATAGAACTCGTTGACAATGCAGGCTCCACACTGGTTGGAAACACAATATCATCAACAAAGGCGCTGTCCAATCCCGCAGAACCGGAATCATCCTTCTCATATTCCCAGTAAATGCTGTGTCTTCCTTTTGTCAGGGGGAAAGATACCTGGGTCCAGCCGATTTCCCCAGACCAGGCACCAACAAGAGCACCGTCGAGGTAAAAATTCAGGTAATCAGAGTCTTTTTCAGAGCTGACCGAATACCAGAAGGAGATGCTACCTTCATCCGAGTAGAACTGTTCTCCCAAAAGCATCATCGCACTCTGATTATCTTCCAGGGTGGTTGGGGCCTGGGCGCTGTCGATGCTGACATGTGCCCTGGTGTCGGTGATGGACCAGTCTGCACCGTCACTGCGGAGCCAGAACATATCTGTAATTGCATCCATATCATCAAAAAAGACAATAAAGTTTGGAGTTAAAGGGTCGCTAAAGTGAAGGGATTCCTCAAGGGTAGTCAGTCCGTCACCATCCGGATCAAGGTTAATGTCAGCGTTGATTGTCAATGGGTCGAGACCATATGCAGTCTCATATGCATCACTGAGCCCGTCGTTATCATCATCCGGATCGCAGAGATCACCGATATTATCTGAGTCATTGTCTTCTTGTCCGGGATTGGCAAGGTCGGGACAGTTATCGGAACCGTCAAGCTCCCCGTCACCATCAGAATCACCTGGAGTTCCCGCGGTGGTGAAACACCAGATAGCTCCGTCAATTGTACTGTTATGGCTGTCGGTGGCGGAAATCTGCCAGCAGTAGGTGGTGCCTGTTAGCAGATCCTGAACCGGATAGCTATTGAACCAGCCACTGGCCAGGAGAGTGAGTTCGTTCTCTGGCCCAAAGGAGAGAGCGATGGAGACATCATCTCCATCCGGGTCGGTGGGATTTGTCCAGCCCAGTGTGAGCGCAATTGGCTGCCCGGTTGTACCGTCGGCAATGGACGGATCTGCAGCAGCTCCCGGAGCAGTGTTTGCGGGGGCGCTTAAGAAGATACTCTTTTGCAGCCGGTTGCCCATACTGTCGTAGACATACTCTACCACGGTGCCGTCACTGTGGGTGA
Organism: Desulfocapsa sp.; assembly: GCA_029935135.1. Classification (GTDB taxonomy): domain Bacteria; phylum Desulfobacterota; class Desulfobulbia; order Desulfobulbales; family Desulfocapsaceae; genus Desulfocapsa. Next base: position 6,944 of record JAOZKX010000018.1, on the reverse strand, counting down.
TGGCTGTGAGGCGTGACATAGTGTCGTAGGTGTAGGTCTTTGTGCCAGCAAAAACTTGCTGGGGAAAAACTGCGTACAATGCAGTAAGAAGGAAAAGAAACAGTATAGTTTTAATTGGATACATATATGTCCTTACTAAATTGTCGAGGTTGTTGAGTATTCGCATGTGATTGCCTTACCAACCCCATTGAATCCCAATGACCCCTTCGGTCGGATTGTTAGGATCACCAGGTCTATGATCGTAACCCGGGCCATATTCTTCTCCAGGCAGTACAGGTTTGCTATATTCTGGATCACCAGCAAAGATACCTGTATTATCTGTGATGGGAACAACATAATCTCCATCACCGGGGTCCTTGTAATAGGCTGGGTTATCGTTTCCATCGGATGGGGGAGTGTAGTAATCATCAGGATTAATCGGCCCGGGTCTTAGGTCGCACAATGATGTTAATCCCCAAAAATCAACAAAATTTATGGGGTTTCCTTTCACAAAACCATAAAGATTAATACCACCTTTTTCCCCTAAGGGATCACGATTCAGCCAACGGCCAAGTTGCGGCACATAAAAGCGGTATCCATAATAAGAGAGGCCGGTTTGTGTATCATAGGCTTTGGTGGAAAACATAAATGGTTGATCAAGGGTACCGCTGACAGACATGGGGATACCAAAACTGTCATAGCCATAGGCTGCGGCAGTTGCCCCGCTGCTGTCCGTTACCGTGGTAATATTGCCTTTCCCGTCATAGAGATAAGAGTAATCCGATCCACCTTGATTGAGATTCAGCAAACCACCTATACCACCGGGACTGCCAGGCTGCCAGGTATACTCCCGAAGCACACTGTTACTGCCGTCCCGTTCATGAATGGTCAGGAATTTACTCCTGACAAACCTACTTTCACCTGCCAGAACCGCATTTGCATAACGGCGAACCCGGGCTAACTGGTCATTTGCAGAGTAGAGATATTCAATACGCTGGGGAACAGAATCACCATCAATATAATCAATAGCTGTGAGCCTGTTTCTAGCATCATAGTCTGCCGTAACCGGGTAGCCGTCTGGTGTGATACCCTGAAGGAGGTTACCATCCAGGTCATACTGAAGTAATGAAAGTTGGTTCAGCTGGTTATACTGATTGCTGCTCTGGGTGGGGGTAAATACCGGATCCAGAACGCCGCTGGAGGTCTCGTCAGTTTTCAGACCAGTCAGGTTGTAGTTGTATGTATGTTGGCTGACAACACCATTGGTCTGGTGCTCGTTGGAGAGGCTGGTCAACTGCGTCAGAGTGTTGTTCAGGTAAGTAGTGGTGATCGTGTTCGGGCGACTCAGGGTGCTGACAAGCGAGCTTGCACCTTGATAAGCATAGGCAAAATCACCGCTCTGGGCCTGAAGCAGATTCATCCGTCCCAGGGTGTCGTAGCTGTAAGTAACTGAATTGCCAGATTCAATGTCCAGTTGTGTCAACCGGTTAGCATTGTCGTACTGGTAGGAAATGGTGTCGCTTGCCCAGGGGCCGTCAATTGAGGCAAGTCTGGAGGCGGCATCATAACCGTATACCCAGCTGCCCACACCATCGGTGATACTTGTGAGGCGATCATAAGCATCGTAGCTGTAGTTTTCATCCGGAGTATCATCGGAGTAATCTACCTGGGTCCGCATTCCGTTGTCATTATAACTGTAACTGCTTAGATCTCCCCGGTCATTGGTCTTTGTTGCCAGTTGACCCTCAGCAGTGTAGCTGAACTGTTCACTATTTCCATCAGCATATGTCTTGCGGGTAAGGAGGTTGTCCAGGTTATAAGTAAAGGTCGTTGGATTGTTGTTGCTGTCTAGCAGTTTCACCAGATTATCATTGGGATCATACTCGTATCTGATGGTTCCGTTTTCGGGAGTGGCCGTCTGGATACGTTGTCCTGATTTATCATATTCATGCGAGGTAATCCTGCCGCTCCTGTCGGTTACAGACAACAAGATATTGGGGCAGCAGTCGGCATAACTGTAGCTGATAAGACTGTCGTCAGGATAGGTGATGCTGGTGACATTGTTCAGGTCATTGTACGCATAGGTCAGCAGCAGGCCGTTTACATCACTACTGGTGAGGATTCGGCCAATGGTGTCATAGGTGTAGGCTTTGATCTGCTGACCGCCTTTGGTGGCGGTCTGCAGTTGATGGTCTCCATTATAGGAAAATCCTGTTACCACTCCAGCTGGATCAGTGATACTGGTAGGTTGACCAGATATGTTGTAGACGAATTGAGTGATTCCCCCAGCCCTGTTGGTGGAACTGGTGAGGTCATGGGTTACAGCGTCATAGGTGAAAGCCTTACTGGTGAGACCGTCACTTACTGAAGTAAGGTCAAAACCACTGGTACCGTATGTTCTGCTACTGGTATTGCCCATGGGGAGCGTTTCTGAGGTCACCATTCCCTGGGTGTTGTAGGTGAAAACCGACCCTATACCATCGGCATCTTTTTCAGAGATCCTGTTGCCGTCATAGTCGTAACGAAAAAATGTACTCGCGCCGCCAGGTTTGGCAGCAGCACGTATCTCACCCTGACCGGAGATGGTGGTGAAGTAGTAGTTGGTTCCAGGGGCGTTAAAATTATTTGTGCTTGCATCAACATACTCTACATAGTTCTTGGCGCTGGTATACTTGCTATAGTAGTTAAGACCATCGAAATGATACTCCTTCTTCTGGCCCATCGGGTCTGTGACTGTGATGCGGTAGTTTCCCCACATGGCGGCTCCAGGGGGAGGATACGGGTCATCATCGTTGACAAGATCGCTGCTGGGCTCCGTATAGATATCCCATCGGCTTTCTGAGTTTTTCACAGCATTTAGATACACATCCTCATCATATTCAAAATTGGTTGTGTAACCGCCCATATCGGTGATTGATGTCAGGTTACGGTCTGCATCATAGCTAAAGTCTGCACTGCGACTGAAGGGATCCGTAACCGAGCTGACAAGGCCTTCCGCATTATAACTTATAGTGGTCACCTTACTGGTGGCATCGGTAATAGTAGCCAGCCTGTTGTCCACATTGTAGTCCATGGTCAGGCTCAGGTTGTGTCTGTCGGTTATACTGGTTAAAAATGGCTGCATTGACGTGGTGCCTGCAGGGATTCTGTATTCCAGCACATTGTAATCCGGCAGTTTCAGTTCAAAATGGTTTTCTGCAATTTTGGTGAGCAGGTTTTCGGATTTGTAAGGCTGGAAATATCCGCCGCTGCCATCGGGCATATAAGTGTCCTGCCTGCCATCCGGAAGAAAAATAGTTACAACACCACCGGGGTCAACAACCAGATAGGAGCTGTAATTAAACTGCCACTTGTTGCCGAATGGTTCATGGTTGGCAAGGGATGATTGAGAGTTATAGCTTAAGCTGATCTCCACATTTGGGCCGATGGCAGGTTTGTACCAGAGCGGAGTGTCGATAAGATAAAGGTTCATATTGATCATATTAACTGACCACATGGGGGCACCACAACTGTTACCCGGACCTTCTGGGGGCGGGTTACTCTGATTTTCACCCCCGTCGGATGGGTTGCCCAGATCACTAGGAGGAGCATTGACTCCACAGCACCCACCGCTGGCCTCTGACATTTCTGCAAGGGGCAGGATGCTTCCCGGAAGGTTTTTTTCCTCTGTGAAAACAATCACATTACCCTTCCACTGTTTGTGGAAAACTTCAGGTTTCAATTGAAAAGTTCTTCGGGACTGAGGATCATAAAAAGAAAGCAGTCCGGCAGGTGTCACCTTTTTCATCACCCAGTAGTGGCCCTTGCTTTGTTCATCGGCAGTATGGAGTTGGACAATGGCAGGCAGAGGGATAGTAGGCAGCTCATCTATCGTGAGTGAGAGACCAGTAACTGGATAACCGTACCCATTAGCAATCTCACGCAGATCATCAAAGGAAAATCCCCGAGTTGAATCCGGTCTGAGTTCAAGAACCTCTCTTGCCGCATCTTTTCGATTATCCTGTTTCAGGATATGGGACAAGGCCTGGGTACCGCAGGTAAGCATGGCCAGTTGATCTGCATTCCAGGCGGCCAACCGCTGCAGCCAGCTGGCTGCGTAAGTTCTATCACGCCAGGTGCTACCTTCTTTCTTAAGGGCCCCAAAATGGCTTATGGCTGTGCCAATATCATTCTGAGCAATCTTCAGGATAGCCAGACGGCTCCGGGCCTTGTTGGCCATTTGCTTTCCACCATCATCTGTATTGTCCTGATACTGCTCAAGGAGCTGCTGGAAAATAATTTCAGCATCGGCGTACTTACCAGTAAAAGTAGCTTCGCAGCCGGTATGAAGGCTGGCTTCGGCACTCCAGGGGCTTTCGGGGTATTTGCTGCTGTATTCCTTAAAGAGTTCATTGGCTTCGGTGTAGTCGTGCTGATTCCATAACTGGATGGCCTGACCGAATTTTAGGTTGTATTCTTTGCTGATGTCGTCAACTTGAGATGTCTTATCATTTGCCAGACTCTTACCGATATGTTTTGCAGAAGCAGGTATGGTCGGGGTGAGCAGGCCGCCAAGTTGACCTGCAGCCCTGAGATCATCGTCACTTGGTGGACGCGAAAGGTCCAGAGCTTTAACATAGGCCAGAGGGGGGGCCGCCATTACAGGGGCAGATGTAAAAGACAGAGCCAGCAGGAACGCTGCTGCAGTTCGGGTGCTGAAGATAAAAAATCTATGTCTGTTAGGCTGTTGGATGAGCAAATTCATGATACCTCTTTCTGGTAGAAATGGGTGCTAAGGACTTAAAATTAAGGATATCGTATTTATATTAACGGGCCAGCCAAAATTGTTTCTATCTTCTAGGATAGCCATTAAAAATTTCCTGAACTAAAACCTGTGCTGTCATTGATACCCCAAAAGTTGAAAATAACAGTAGGCTTTGTGTATATTTATCTGAAATCGATGAGGCATTGCTTGTCTACTATTTAACACAATTTCAAAATTTTAGAATGGAAAAAGATCATAGTTGTTTGGTAACTATGTGGAGAGTCAGTGGTAAGATCAGTCATGGAAAGACGAAGGAACTATTAACCTTGTTCTTGAATATATGTAATAAAAAAAGATTGTGATATAATAAGGGTATCAACTTTTTGTTTTTGTGTAAATAAGTTCCAATACCATCCCAGAACTCAACACCCCTTGCAGGGGAGCAGGTACTGCCCGTGTGGCAGCAAAGAAATGTCGGTGTTCAATAGGGCATCTTGAACGACAAAAGCCGATTGCTTATATGATTTCTATGCATCCAGATGCTGAAGGTGCTTTGACTTCTTCTGTCTCTGTTGATGGTTTAACTGTCTGGATTGTCGCCCAGTATGACAGAAGGCAAAGGGGCATGGGTGGTCTTGGGAGTGGAAGAACTTTAGGCTGTGCTCTAGTTGAGTTGGCCAGAAAAGATATTAACCAAATAGAACCCCCTCTTCACACTATTGTATTGAGGAGGGTTGTTGTTTGTAAAACGAGGAAATAGGTTGAATCGCAAGCCGGTGTTTGCAAAATTTTTGCAAACTAACAAAAAGGACTTAGGGGATCAGGACTAAGTCCCTGTGTATCTGTGTTTGTCCTGCTGCTTGTGCGTTATTACAGGATGACAGAGAGTCATCCTGTAATAACAATCTTTAACAACATTTGCTAGAAGGGTTTCATTGTCCAGATACCGCATGGACAGGTATCGGCGCAGAAACCGCAGGCGATACACTTTTTATCGTCAGAGACATATTCATAGTTGGCCCCATGACCACTTTCGTAGCCACTTGCATGTGAAATGTCCAGCTCTCTGCGGGTAATAGCCCCTTCAGGGCAGATCGTTTCACAGAGGTGACAGTCACGGCAGGAGGCACAGGAGAGACAGCGGTCGGCTGAATTCAGCTGGCTGTGTTCATGCTCTGCTTCCGGTTTGTAATGGGTGATTGTCAGTACTTTTTGAGTAATGACTTCCTTGGTAAAAGGTTTCCATTCCTCACCCTTAAAGCTTGCCACAATGCATTCAGCGGCCGTTTTACCAGCTCCCAGGGCATGTGTTGCAAGACCAGGTTTCTCCACATCACCAATGGCAAAAACTTTTGCATCACTGGTTTTATGCGACTCATCAGTTTTGATCCAGTCAGCACCGGCCACATTTACAGTCTCCACAGAGTCCGGCAGGAATTTCAGCTTTGGTACATCGCCAATGGAGATGATTACCGTTTGCGCCGCAATTACTTCGCCCTGGTCTGTGACCAGTCCTTCAGCTGTGACCTCTTTGGTCATCACCGGCCATTGAAATGTCGCACCCAATGCTTCGGCAGCTTCTTTTTCCTTACCAAAGGCAAGGGGTTTTTGAATATCGACAAGTGTTACTTTCTCTGCCCCTAAGCGATAGGCTTCACAGGCAACATCACAGCCCACATTGCCGGCACCGATGATAACAACATCTTTCCCCACACTGTCAGGAGTGTCACTCTTGGCATTTTTCAGAAAATCAAGGGCTGGAATAACCTGCTCATGTCCAGGGAATGGAATCTTACGTGGCTTGTGTGTCCCCACAGCGACGAGCACATAATCAAAATCATCTTTTAATGTATTGAAATCGTCCTGAGAAAGATCAACACCAAGATTCGTGTGGATAAAAGGATTATCAAGAAATCGTTTGATCTCTTGATCCCAGACGGCCTGCGAGAGACGTTCCCAGGGAATAACCTGAGCCAGCTTGCCGCCGACCTGATTGTCTTTTTCATAGATGTGGGCCTCGACACCGGCAAGGGCCAGTTGCCATGCAGCATTCATTCCGGCAGGTCCGCCACCAATGATGGCGACTTTCTTGTTCAGAGCTGGAGCCGATTCAGGGGCCTTGGCACCACCAACAGCACGACCAAGAACCTGAACCTCGATGGAGTCATCAACTTCCTGACGGGAGCAGTTTTCCATGCAGAGATTGGGACAAACTGCTCCT
>JAOZKX010000230.1 GCA_029935135.1 Desulfocapsa sp. | reverse complement strand
AGTGCTCCACCATCGCTTATCAGGGTGCCGCAGGGATGGATACCGACCTTATTTTTACAAAAAATGAATTTGCCCCCACTCCTGACCTGGCCCTTCTCTTTCAAGCTCCCATTGCCACCGGAGTTGAACGTATTACTACGGGACGTGGTGAGAAACTCAATGATTTTGAAAAAGAGGACTATCTTCATAAAGTTGCCACTATTTTCCAAGAGATGAACTTCCCCTGTATTCAACATATTAACGCTGCTCAATCCATAGCAGAGGTGCAAAAGGATGTCTTTCAGATAGTCCATCCTCTCCTGCACAGATACTTATGATGGACAGCTTCTGCCTCTCAATACAATTTTTTAGTGCCTTACTCCCCAAAAGCTATCGTAAAAATCAAGCAAATATGAATTCGATTTTTCCTCGCATGGTTGCAAGCAGCAACAAGGCACTTATCCTGGCTTCCTTCCTGTTTACCAGGGCCAGTGCTCTCTTCCTGATACTCCTACTGCTCACCTCCTGTGGTGTGTCTCCAGATACTGAGCATTCCATGCGCTATGAACTCCTCTTTGATGAAGAGAACATATCTCTTGGCGAGACTCCCGACCACTCCTGTTCATATTTCTACTTTCTCTTGGCCAAGAACGCCGAGAATAAAAAACAGTATAGTGAAGCCCAGCAGGCCTACGAAAAAGCATTAATCTGTGACCCTGATTCTTCTTATATCTTAGGTAAACTTCCCATTATTCTTATCAAAATGGGGAAATACAAAGGGGCCGCCAAATGGTTACGGGAAATGATTGCCAAAACTCCTGACGACACCAGCAACCGCCAGCTTTTGGCCCAACTGGATGTACGGAACGGGGAAACAGAAGAGGCAATTCAGCTATATAATGAACTTATCGCATTGCAACCTGAGAATGAAACAAACTTTCTCCGCCTGGGCGTTATCTTTTCCAAACAACATCGTTACAGTGATGCTGAAACAAGTTTTAAAAGTGGGATAGCCCTCAATAACGACTCATTTTTTGCTCATCTCTACCTTGCCCGCCTTGCTCTCCAGACAGGAGACTTTGACTCCGCTGAAAACTGGTATCATGAAGCACTACAAATCAACTGGTCCGCTGAGATTGCCACTGAAATTGCAGAATTCTACGGAGCAACCGGCTCACCGGAAAAGGCAGAACCACTCTTCCGTGCTATTTTAGAAAAGCACCCTTACGATGAAAAGGCTGGACTTGGCCTGGTGCAGACCCTTCTTCACCAGAAAATGGAAAAACAGGCCTTACAGGTTTTAGACGAACTGCAGACACACAGTGAACAACCGGATCGCATCATTCTTATCACCTGTCGTATATATCTCCGCTCCGGCGAATTCGACAAAGCAGCGGAACTCCTCAAAGAGATCATCGAAAACAATGAAGCGGCCTACATGCTGGCAGTTATTTATTACGAAAAAAAGGATATAGAAAAAGCCCTGCAGTCCCTTCTTCATATTCCTCCTGGTTCAGATCGCTATCAAGACAGCATTATCCTTCAGGTGCGTATATTTATGGATAAAAACCAGGAAGATCTGGCAATCTCTCTACTCCATACTGTCGTTGCCAGTGAGACTGACAGCACTCCTGCGCTCTATGCCCTCCTGGCCTCTTTGTATATGGAACAAAAGCAAATTCAGGACAGTTATAAAACACTGGATACAGGCCTTGAAATGTTTCCAGACAGTAAACAACTTTACTATGAGTATGGTCTCCTTCTGGAACAGGATGGAAAACAAAATCAGGCCATCAAAAGTATGGAACGCGTTCTTGAGCTGCAGCCGGAACACGCTGAAGCCTTAAACTATCTTGGCTACACATGGGCAAACAACAACATGAACCTGGACAAAGCCCTGGAATATATACTTCTTTCCAATTCCTTAAAACCTGGTAATGGATATATACAGGATAGTCTGGGATGGGTCTATTTTCGTCGAGGTGAACTAGGCGAGGCAATTACTGAAATTCTCACAGCTATCCAGCTGGAACCGGAAGATCCCCATATCCGTGAGCACCTTGGTGACATATACAAGGCACAGGGAAAAGAAAAAGAAGCACTTGAAGCGTACAGGCTCGCTGCAGAGCAATTTCTGAAACAAGGGGAAAAAAACCGTATCCTTGACAAAATAAAAGCAATTGAGGACAGATAAGATGATTCAGAAACAGCCAGTTTTTCTTTTGTTTATTATTCTGCCAATTCTTTTTCTCAGCGGCTGTGCCAAACAGCACTGGACCAAGACCCTTGAAGAGGAAGAAACAACTGGAATAGCACAGATCATATATGACTTGCAAAAAGAGGATGACAACTGCCCGACAAGTTTTGATGCTGAAGCTCTACTCTTTTTAGAAACTCCCGTGGAGAGTAAGGCTACCCAGGGATATCTACAAATAAAGTCCCCTTCTTATCTTAAACTTGTTATCTCAAACCCGTTAGGGCAGCCAATCTATATCATATCAAGTAATGGAAGAACATTTCAATCACTTGATATGACAATCCGCAGACACATCAGAGGAAGTGTTCGCTCGCTGGGGATTCGCAACAACATTCCCTTGATTATTATGAATGGTGACTGGTACGCATTTCTCAGCGGCACCCTCCCCAGCCAACCTTTTACAATAGACCAGATCCATCGTAATGCTGAGGATCAGAGTGTATGGGTTGCACTGCCTAAGAAAGCCTCTCTAACTGGAACCCTGGAACACACCTACCTCCACTTTGACCCTGTTCAGCAGAAAGTTCTTGGCTATCTGTTTCTTGACGACAAGGGGGAAACCCTGGCAAACATTTTCTATGGAGATCAGGAAGAGAATGGGGAAATCTGCACAGTGCAAAAGCAGATACACATCACAGAACTTCCATGGGATACGAAAATCAGAGTAGAACTAAAAGACACAAACAGCAACATCCTTCTACAGAAGAAAGATTTTGTCCTGCCTGTCCCAAAAGATTATTCAAAACAACTCCACCCCTGATTATTCCGCTGAGGGATGAGTCACTGTTTCCGCATTCTTTGCATCATAGGTATTAACAATTACGACAAAAAGGTTATCTTCCTTAAAAAATACCTGCTGCAAATCATAATTCTTATTGGGAACAAGATCGAGAATAACATCTAGCTGATTTCCGGATGCAGATTGAGTTACCCTGATGCGCTCTACAAATGCACCATTACTCTTCTGATCTTTTACTACCTTGTCAGACAACCTGGTACCTGAAAATTTGCAGACCACCCGTGGAGTCCCACTCTCTTCGCCGGTGACGGTGGGTGGGAAAAAACCATTTAATTTAAAAAGAACCATTTCTCCATTATTGGAGGTATTCTCAAACGAGACATCCGTGAGCAAGGGATCCAGAGAGACTGCTGCTTCCTCCTCAATGTCATTCGATTCTTCAACAACTTCATTTTCAACTGCTGCCACTGACTCAACTACAGGGGTTAGCGCAAGCTCTTCCTCTACGGGAGGCACTAATTTTTCAGCTATAACTTCTGCACTTTTGCTTGCAACAGCTGCAGTCTTTCCTGCTGTGACAGGTGTCGGAAACACCTCCTCTTTTGCAGGAATGGTATCGACGGTCAACGGTTTCGAGACAACGGAAGGAGATGGAGGGATAACAGGCTCAGCTGTTGATTGGGCAGGAGACTCTTGAACGGCTGCAACCTGAGTTACTACAGAATCAGAAAATAGTAGAATAGTTAATATATTTTTTTCTTCATCAAACTTCTGATCAAAATGATACCCTTCCATGGAATGCAGGTCTATTACCACCCGGGTCTTATCGGTATGTCTTCCCATGCGAACTTGTTTTACGACTTTTCCGTTGGCCTGAATTGATGCCGGTACCCGTTTGTGCAGAGTCGTTTCATAAAAGTCAAATACAACACGCGGCCGTTCACCTTTCATGGCAAACACTTTGGGAAGATATGCCCCATTTAAATGAAAAGCCACCGACTCAAATTTCCCTTCATTATTCCCATACTCGACATTTTCTATCAGACCCTCTGCTGCCGAGGCTTGGTAAACATGAAGAAAAAGCAGCGAAAACATCAATAGGAAAAGACTGGGATACCGGTTATTCATACAAACCTTTATAAAACAGAACGAATTATTTTTTCCAGAAGTGAGACCGGCAAATGAAAAACCAGCCAGAACTCAATTCAGTACATAATTGAGAGGTGTACCGCCCATAAAAAATTCATTTCCCGTCAACACAAAGAAAATGATTGTTAAAAAGCCAGGAGATATATTTCTTCAATACATCATCCTGTCTTGTAAAGTCAACATTTTTTAAGTAAATGAAAATGGTTGCACACTATTACAAACGGACAGACTGTCCAGCAAGTGCTCTGCAAATGAGCAATTGCCTTCCCATAACATGGTAAAAA
>JAOZKX010000229.1 GCA_029935135.1 Desulfocapsa sp. | reverse complement strand
GAAGCGGTTGGCGATAGAGAAAGAACTTTTCAAGGGCTTGACCGCTGATTGTACAACCCGTTTGGAGAATTACAGCTCCCTTTTCTGCAGCGATCATATTAAAGAGTTTCAGGCGAACCCGCAGGGGCGTAGCTGTGGATAGCACCTTCTCTGGAGAGGACTCTTTTCTGGTACGCAGCGGGGCGTGAACACCATTCTTGCGAAAGATTGCACCGGCAAGACCGGGCATGGCCGCTGATATGGCAATAACTGTTTCGCGCCCGGACAGTAGCTGCTTGAGGTCATCTGCAGGAAGGCCATCGATAAAAATAGTTTGGATTCGCTGGATTATGTAGGTGTCATCAAAATCCGGCAGGGCAGTCAGCAGTTCTCCAAGGGGTGTTTGCTGGGGAGTTTCCAGGAGAATCCCCCCCTGCAGCAGGCTGGTGAATTTCTCAGTACTGTTGTTGCTGACGGTAAGGCTAATGGCTATGTGGGAGTGATTTGCATTCATTGGAGTCAGCCTTTTTTCGGACAGACATTACAATACCATAGGAGCGGATATCAGTATGAGCTATTTCTCCACCCTCACGACTGATAATCGGCCCCATTTCTTCGGCCATTTTGGGAACACAGAGAAAAGTATAACTTTCCCCTGCAGCCATGCTGTTGAGACGCGCCCGCACATCTTTCAGGCCCCATCAACAATCTTTACGGTAATCAATATCTATGCGTACTCGTTTTCTCATGACCATGATCTCTTCGTTCAGTTAAGAGTGGGACTATTTCAGCCTGAGTATACAGGAATTTTTCAAGGGTATCTATGACAATATAGTTTTGCTCATTAACTCTAATTCTAGTATGTTGCATGCCGCAGAGCAGGCAACCATTGAAAACATAAAACAACAGCAGCCAGGGGCAGGTAATAGCATATGATACGATTTGTTCTTCTTTTGGCGCTGTTGACCGCTTTTCCACCCCTGGCAACGGATATGTATCTCCCGGCCATTCCGCATCTTGTGGATATCTGGGGCCATCCGCTGTCCACAGTCAATCTGACCCTTGTTCTGTTTTTTGTTACCTACTGTATTTCTCTGCTGATATATGGACCTTTATCTGATCGATATGGTCGTAAGCCGCCGCTGATAAGCGGACTCGTGCTCTTTATTGCCGCAAGTGTTCTTTGTGCTTTGGCAGGAAATATCTGGACACTTATTGTCGCCAGGATCCTGCAGGGACTTGGCGCCGGGTCGGCCTCTTCCATCTCCCTTGCCATGGCACGGGACAGACTGGAGAGCGGCAGGCGGGAGAAGGTGTTGAGTCAGGTCTCAGTGATTATGGCCCTTGCCCCCATGATTTCGCCCATGATCGGCAGTCTTATTTTGGATTATTTTACCTGGCCCTGGATTTTTATTGCCCAGGGGGCAATGGGGGGAGTGGCCCTTATTGGAGTGGTTCTGACTCCGGAATCTCACGAGGGTGCAGAGGCAGAGCCAGCACATTATCATTTGCGACGGTATATGCGGGTGCTGCAGAATGGTCGTTTGATGGGTGTTATCCTCTGCAATGCGGTTATTGCCCTTCCCCTGTTTTCTTTTATTGCTGCTTCTTCCTTTATCTATATCAGTTATTTCCAGCTGGATGAGAAACTTTTTGCAGTTTTCTTTGGAGCCAATGCCCTCTGTTTTATGAGCGGTTCAATGACCTGTATGCGCTTTGGAAAGTTAATCGGCACATTGCGTATGATAACCGTGGGCTATGCCGGAACTGCGGTTGGTGGAATCATTATGCTTATGGGTGTCTTCAGCGGCCCATTCCAGTTTGCGCTGCCCATGGGGTTGATTACTTTTTCCCTGGGACTCAGTCGTCCACCGTCAAATAACCTTGCCCTTGAACAGGTCTCTCAAGATGCCGGCACGGCATCCTCCACCATGGTTTTTTCTTACTTTATCTGTGGGGCCATGTCCATGCTGGCAGTGTCTCAAGAGTGGTCCAGTAAGATTGATTTTATAGGGATACTCGCCACTGTCAGTGGTCTCTTTTCCCTGCTCCTCTGGCTTTTCCTGAAGAAGCATCTGTTGATTATCAGCACCAAATAAACATATCGATTTGTCGATATGTTGTTCTTTGATTTTCTCAGAGCATCATACAGAGGTGAGTTGACACTCGCTTCCTGCTTATGATACACTTTCCTTAATCGGCTCATCATTTATGTTATTCCGGTATGTTACATTGTATCCATAAAGGTATGGAAGGGATCTATCCAATTTTGTCTGTCCAGGAATTATTATGAAAGCATTTTTACAAAAGGCCTTTGTCTCACTTCTCTTTGTCCTTGTTTCATTCAATAGCTATGCAGAGACAACTTCTCAAAAAATAACGATTATGACGGAAGTGTATCCACCTTTTAATATGGAGATAGATGGAAAGCTGACGGGGATTTCAGTCGATGTGTTAGATGCCATGTTGGAACTGTTGAACACGGGGCAAACTAGAGAGGATATTATTTTAAGTAACTGGTCCCGAGCCTATACTATGGCCGAAAAGAGAAAGAATCATATGGTGTTTTCTACCACCAGAACATCGCAACGGGAGTCTCTTTTTAAATGGGTGGGGCCTGTTTCAAAAATAACAATTGGGATTATCGCACCAAAAGAGAAAGGGATTGTCATAAATAAATTCTCTGATCTGAATCAATATCGAATAGGTACGGTTCTAAAAGATATTGGCGAACAAACACTTCTGGAGGGAGGTATTCTGAAAAAACAGATTCACTCGATCAGTGGAAAAAATTCTATCGATTTATCCTTTAAGAAAATGGAAAATGATCGAATTGATCTGTTTGCGTACGCAACAAAAGGTGCAATGTATGAGGCAAAGGTAAAAGGCCACGATGTGAATGATTTTGAAGTTATCTATACCGTAAAAGAAGGTGATTTATATTATGCCTTTAATAAAGAGACATCAGATGAGATCATTACTCAGTGGCAAAATGCTCTGGATGCAGTGAAAGCAAATGGCCTCTATGATGAAATTGTGAAAAGATATTGAGAGTTGGCCGGTAGATAGAGAATGCGTTGTCTTAACGCATCTGACGGCCTTTTCCATTTATGCCAGCAAACCTTAGACGAAATACAATCCGACAATAGCTGTGAGCGGATTATAGCCAAATACAGGAATTACTTTGCAACAAAGTATTATTTTTAAAACACTGCTTGTTTTAGCCGGCGTTATTATCTGCATTTTTATCGGATCTGGTTACCTTTTTGTGCAAAATGACAAAGAGTTGATTGCAGAAATCAGAGAGTATAATCTCAGTTCTGCAATGACGAATCTAGACTATCGACTTGAAATCAGTTTGCAGAATAATCAAGAACAAATGCAGGATATCGTCAATATGACGGGTAAAAACTCATCTCTGTTTTTACTTAATTTTGATGTCAAAGGGTTGCAGGACAGTTTGATTTTTGACATGCAGCGGGAGGGGGTCAAGGCCATTAAGGTTTGGGACACCTCCATGGGTGAATTGTTTTTACTGGCCTTTAAAGAAGAGAATAGCATAGTCTTTAACAGGACTTTGCCCGATGAATTTAATCAGTATACCCAGTTGAAAAAACAAATCAGTCACTATGTGGATAGTTATGAAGAAAAAATTGGGGAGATCACACTCTACTATGATGAGTCGCTGATTGTTAATCATATTAGCGAGTTGAAAAAGAATACTGAGGATGAAATTAATAATTTTAACACCGCGATTAATAATAAGTTATTACAGTCTAATATTATCAAATTATACATCGCCATCGGATTTCTCTTCACCATTTTAGTGGTGAGTACAATCCTCCTCATTGTCTTTGTAAACACTCCTCTCAAACGACTGAAAACAGGCCTGGATGATTTCTTTCTCTTTTTACAGGGAAAAAAAGAAAGCCCCCAGGAAATTATTTTAGATACCCGTGACGAATTTGGTCAGATGGCCAATTCGTTAAACAAGAATATTTCAGTGAGTGCCCGGCTTCATGAAGAAATTCGTGAACTGAACACTAACCTTGAGAAAAAAGTAGCTCACAGAACCCAGGAACTGTTCGATATCAACAAGGAAGTGCAGGACTCCATTGAATATGCTGCAAATATTCAATGCTCATTTTTAAAGACGCCTGCTGTTATTCAGGAACGCTTTAATGATTCTTTTGTCATCTGGCAGCCTCGGGATAAAGTTGGGGGCGATTTATACATTTATGAAGAAACGAGCGAAGGAATTTTGTTTGGTGTTGTTGATTGCACCGGGCATAGTGTTCCGGGTGGTTTTATGACCATGCTGGCTGGCAGCATAATAAAAAAACTGGCCAACGACTTTGCTGATAATCCTGCAAAACTACTGAGTGAACTCAATGTAGCCATTAAGCAGCAACTCAACCAGGAAGGGAAGGACTCTTTATCCGA
>JAOZKX010000228.1 GCA_029935135.1 Desulfocapsa sp. | reverse complement strand
GATAGCTATCACCGAATGTGTTTTGCAAAAATGGTCCGAGTCCTGACTCTTCAATCTGTATACCCATGTAAAATAATCTCCACTATTATTCGAACATTTTTAACAACACAGTGCCTTTTCTTGCAGTCAAATCCCACTACCTTGCTGCAGGAAACAAAAGTATGTCACCAAACTCTCAAAAGAATCAGAAGTAGCTTCATTTGATTACAGCCAATCCTCCACTAACTACAAATTATCTTACCATGATTAAGTATTGATTTTCAAACTAGAAAAAGCCAAATGGGAGATAGCAAGAGGATATGATATAAAGAAATGATCTTTTTATCATATTGAATACCTGAAAAAGACAACAGAAACATAAATCCAGGAAGAAAGGAGAAGAAGAAAACAAAGAGTTAGAACAACTGGCAGTAACACTACACGAAAAATTATTACCTTCCTGCCCCAGTATACACAATATCCATCTAGCCAATGCCGCGCAGACTGCGCTGTCGTGATTTTTGTGAAGAATAACCGGCAAGGGCGGTCCGACCGCTATGCATTTTTTTAAGCTCTGCAGAAGTAACAGCCATTATGCTACGAATTTTCGGCACAAGGGATTCATTGATTTCCAGAATAGAATTAATATAATTCGTACGCATTTGATAGCGCCTATCTTTTTTCCAGGTAGGCAAGTCCGCTTGAAGCAGAGGAAGTAATTCCTCATCATTTTTAGCTGCTGCAGCTTGTAGCTCCCGCAATTTAAGAACCTGTTCATCTATCTGAGAATAGTCACAGCTATCTATCACTTGCAAAACATCTTTTGCATGTTGCAAAAGGTCACGATACTGCTCAACAGATAGAAGCAGATATTTTTCAACCTGTAACTCAGGACTGTTCATTATTATTCCTACCCCTTTAACAAACCGGACCTCTTAATTTCACTTGTAGAACCAGTATTCCTTTGAATATTTTTCATCAAAGCAAAAACAAAGGACCGCATCAAAGCAGTCCTCTGGTAGCAACTATCCCTTACCCACCCAACAGTGACAGAGCAAGTTGAGGTGACTGATTGGCCTGGGCCAGAATCGAAACACCAGCCTGCTGCAGAATATTATTTTTTGTCATCGCCGAAGTCTCCATCGCAATATCTGCATCCAAAATTCTAGAACGCGCAGCCGAGAGATTTTCAGAGACATTGGTCAGGTTGGCAATAGTTGATTCAAAGCGATTCTGTACGGCACCAAGACCGCCACGAATGGTATCAATATTTGAAATAGCTGCGTCGACAGCACTGATAGTCACGTTCGCTCCAACTTGGGTTGAGACTGTAGCCGCACTGACTCCAAGGGCTCCAGCATCTGCACTTGTAATACTAAAGGAGATGGTCTGGTTTGCATCAGCACCGACATGAAACACTGCACCAGTGGCCATACTGCCGTTCAATAGATTTCTGCCATTAAATGCTGTGTTATCAGCAATACGGTTCAGTTCTGCAATCAGCTGATTCACCTCATCATTCAGAGAAGAGCGATCGGCGTCACTGTTTGTATCATTGGCTGCCTGAACGGCAATCTCACGCATACGCTGGAGGATATTAGTACTTTCCTGCAAAGCACCTTCAGCAGTCTGAGCAAGGGATATACCATCCATTGAATTCCTGGCAGCTTGATTCAAGCCACGAATCTGTGAGGTCATACGATCAGAAATTGCCAAACCAGCAGCATCATCTTTGGCACTGTTAATCCGCAGCCCCGAAGAAAGGCGCTGCATTGATCTGTTCAGATCATTTTGAGACATAGCAAGGTTACGCTGAGCGTTAAGAGATGCTACATTTGTATTAATTGTTAATGCCATGGTGAGTCCTCAATAAAGTTATTTAGTTGACAGTAATTGTCCGGATAAAGCAACCGATGTATGACTAAATCAACCTCCTTCTTTCGAGTTGATTCCTTAAGTTTTTATCCTCGGACAAAACTGAGTACCAGTCTGACCTTAATATACTCATCGGCATATGTTGAAAAATATCTTAGGAAAAAAATGTACTTTTCAAAAACAACACAGTATTGTGAGGTAATATAAAAACAAGACATGTATTTCCGGGACAAATACTATCAGAATTGGATACGGTTGGATCCGAGAAAAGTGATTGTTGCGCGGCACTAACATTAATAGACAACCAACTGCCAAAAAACTATCAGTCCGTTAACACGGAACTATGAGTATAAAAATTACTTTTCAATGGCTGTTACTAACAGGGTTAAAAAAACCATAGAATGTGTAATTCCAAAACATTAGCAGAGTGTTTTGGATAAATGACACGACTGAACCGGAATCGCACTTTGCCTTGATACTTTCCCAGCTAAAAGAGAATCCTTACCACTGCACTGGAAGAACCTGAAACTGTCCTATGTCCCAATCACATCAAGCAGTATATATTGCCAATATGGCAATACTCAAAGAAAGGCACCCCAAGACATGGGAACTTTTCAACAATCAGGAAATAGAATCTTTTGGTGAGATTGGCTTGGCTGCGAACGGTAAGCCCAATCTCAAATTGCAATTGAATGATTCAAACATTAAATACCTACATCCACTGGAGGCTCCTGAGGCAGAAAATGAAATCTTTCTGAATATGATACCCGAGGAGTCTACATCAGTTGTTATATTACGCGGCATGGGTCTTGGCTATACCACCGAAGCCATCTTGCAAGAGCGAAAAAAAATCCGCTTTCTCGTTGTTTTTGACCTTCAGCCCGGCATCTTTCTTCAGACACTGCATAGCCGGGACTTGACCGACATGCTGGCTGACTCTCGACTCATTCTAAATATTGATCCATCTCCAGATGTCCATCAGCTGATATTGCCAACCAGTGAAGTCTTACAAGTTGAAAACTTCATTCCCCTCTCTCACACCAACTCAGTTCAACTTACCCCTCTATCGTATCAGTTACTCAATGATACGATTTACAGACATCTCAACCGTTGTAATATCAAGGGAGCAACTGCCATTCGCTTTGACCGCGATACGACAAAAAATCTTCTATTCAATGGGATCTGCTACTGTTATGAACATGAGGAAATCATTCTAGAGTTGCAAAAACTATTCACTGAAGATCTTGATAAAATAGCTGCTGCAGAAACGCTTAGTGACACTGCACCACTCATTACATCCTGGATAAAACAACAGGACAATAAACACCTACTCCCACATCTGCCCAAATTTCAGATTGCCCTGCTTCAAAAATATTATAGCAAATGGTTACTGCAAAACGGACATATCTCTACAGCAGCGCATCATCTCAACCTTTCGCTCACCCTAAATTATGATGACCCGGAAGTGCATATTGCCATGATGGACATCAAGATTTCTATTGGCGAATTTAATCAAGGAATTAACCACCTCAATATAGCAATCAAACTGGACTCTTCTTATAACAGGTATTGGGAATTAATTGGTGACAAGCTCAAAGCAGATGACAATTTAACTGACGCTATTTCTTTTTATGAAAAGAGCTTCACTCCAACACCTGAAAGCATAGAACTACTTAATAAAATTGGTGACTGTTATCTGGGACTGGACAAACCTGAAGCAGCAAAATATGCCTATATACAATTTAACATTCTCAAAGAGCTTTCAATACGACCTGATTCTACCAATGACATTTTAACAGCAAACAAAACTACATCGATTGATATTATAAAGACTGTAAGAAGTCTCTGGGGACAATATCAAATTAATCGTGACAAAGAATTACTATGTCGAATAGCAACATTTATTCCGGACTTTCAGGGTGATCCGAATGAACACATATCTGTTTTATTCACACTAGTGAGGGAAATTTTCTGCCACAGCGGTGACTTTGGTAATGCCTGGAGTGAAAAGTTCAAATTTGATCTCTTGGCCCCAGCTTATTTTGCTCTTGTTCAAGAACTGCTTCCGCAAGACCAATTTATCAAAGATATAACAAAAAAACATTCTCCTAAGAAACCAGACACCCCGCCAAAGATCCTAGTAACGACTCCCCAGATATTGAGTATTAAACATTCTCCCACTGCTGTTGTTCTAGAGTATGCCAAAGCATTGAAAGATTATTGCGGTGCAGAGGTAGTGCTTGTAAACAGCAATACATTACCTGTTAAGCCAAGCGTAATCCTACCAAACAGTATGGTCGCCAATGTACATCCTCAATACAAAGGTGTTCAGCAAATAAATTACAAGGATACGACATTAACTTTGTACACACCAACACAGCAAGGTATCTCAAAGTCAAAGGTGCATGATGCCGTCATGGCCGCCATGGAGTTTAACCCTGATTTTGTATTAAATTTAGGTGGATATCATATTTTTGCTGATATAATGGCCCATTATGTCCCAACAATTTGTATGCCATTAGACAGAACACAACCTGTTTCATGTGCCCATGTCCATATAGACTTCGCAACCTACTG
>JAOZKX010000017.1:1244-13736 GCA_029935135.1 Desulfocapsa sp. | reverse complement strand
GTTAACACCGCCATAAAAAATGGAGCTAAACCTCTCAATGCCGCCGGGATTTACGATCTTGTAAATGCGAACACAATACGCTTGATTTCTGCTGATTTTGATGCCGATCTGTTTCTGTTTGACAATGGTAAACTTTCAGCCAAGGGTTTGTTTTACGACACTCGCGACACCGGTATATGGGACATCAAAAGCAGTAACAGGATTTGTATTCGTTTTGCTACCTGGTACTACAACGACGAAAATTGTTATTCTATTTACAAAGAAGCCGGTGCAAAAGAAAGTTATCTGCTCTTCACTGAAAATGGTGCTGCTGCATACACCATGACCGTAGCCAGTGGCAATATAAACAACCTTAAAATGAAAGGTGACAAAAACGAAGGGGTCAGTTATGTCCGATCCGACATAAAGCGTCAGGGAGGGGATGTATCCTACACTCCTTCTGCTCCAGCTTCTGCTCCGACACCTGCTCCGGCGGTGCTAGCTGCCCCGGCACCTTCTGCTCCAGATGCAGAGATCAGTCATACTGTGAAATTGATGGCCCTTGACTGCCCCGGCTGTAACCTCCAAAGGGCAGATCTCAGACAAGCTGACCTGGTTGGAGCAAACTTACAAGGTGCCAATCTCAGCGGTGCTGACTTGAGTCGGGCAAACCTTCGAAGAGCTAACCTTGAAGGCGCCGACCTCTCTGGAGCGACACTTCTCAGTGCCAACCTGCCCGGAGCGAACCTGAAAGATGCTGACCTGACAGGCGCTGATCTCACCGGTGCCAATCTGATTCACGCTGATCTCACCGGTGCAGACCTTGACAATGCCCTCCTGGAAAACACCCTGAACGAAGGGACCAAGGGCCTGTAAGAGGTATTACAGGACTTATTGAAAATCAGCTGAGAAACACGACACAATGACAGCATTCACCCACCTGCATGTCCACACGCAGTATAGTCTGCTTGATGGTGCCATCCGTATTCCTGATCTTCTTGCAAAATGCAAAGAATTTGGTATGGACTCCGTAGCCATGACCGATCATGGTGCCATGTACGGAGCTCTGGAATTTTACCTCAAAGCCAAGGCCAAAGGAATCAAACCCATTGTTGGCTGTGAGTTCTACATTGCTCCCGGCAAACGAACCGATAAAGACCCCACAGCTCCGACAAAAGCCTACCATATTGTTCTTCTGGCCATGAATTATGCCGGATATCAAAATCTGATGCGCATGTCAGGCATTTCGTACTTTGAAGGGTTTTACGCCAAACCCCGTATCGATTTTGAGACTCTTGCCGAACACCAGGAAGGTATTATCTGTCTGACAGCCTGTCTGCACGGGGAGGTCCCCTGGTTTATCACCCATAAAGGCATTGACGCAGCCCGTAAAAAAGCACAGCAGCTGTATGATATTTTTGGCGACAGACTTTACTTTGAGCTGCAGGAGAATTCTATTCCCGAGCAAAAAGGTGTCAATCAGGGTCTGATGACACTTGCTAAAGAAATGGGCGTCAAAACGGTTGCCACCAATGACTGTCACTATCTAAACCAGGAAGATGCTCATGCCCATGAGGTTCTGCTTTGTGTCCAGACCGGCAAAACAATAAATGACCCCAAGCATTTCAAATTTTCTTCGGACAGCTTTTATTTCAAATCACCTGAAGAAATGGCAAAAACGTTCAGTTATTGCCCGGAGGCAATTGCCACCACTCAGGAAATAGCCGATCGCTGTAACCTCGAGATCAATCTCGACGAGTACCATTTCCCTGAATTTGAAGTACCGGATGGGGAAACCCTCGATTCCATGTTTGTCAAAGAGTGCTGGAATGGGCTCAATGATCGTTTTGCCGCCATGCGTACAGCAGGCACTTTCAGTAAAGAAATCGAAGAACAGTACAAAAAGCGGCTGGAATTTGAAATCGACATTATCAACACCATGGGTTTCCCCGGATATTTCCTTATCGTAGCCGATTTTATTAACTGGGCAATTGATCATCAAATCCCAGTGGGCCCGGGTCGTGGTTCAGGTGCAGGAAGTCTCGCGGCCTATGCCATGCGTATTACCAATATCGACCCCATCCCCTACGGTCTGATCTTTGAGCGCTTTCTCAATCCGGAACGGGTCTCCATGCCTGACTTTGACATTGATTTCTGTCAGGACCGACGTGGCGAGGTAATCGACTATGTACGCCGTAAATATGGCGGTGCTCCCCATGTGGCTCAAATCATCACCTACGGCTCCATGAAGGCCAAGGGTGTTATTCGTGATGTTGGCCGAGCCCTGGATATTCCCTTTAGTGAAGTTGATAAAATTGCCAAACTGGTTCCCGATGCCCTGAAAATGACCATTGAAAAGGCATTTGCTGAAGAACCGCGCATCCAGGCACTGGCTGACAAAGACCCGCGTATCGCTGAGCTGTTAAAAGTAGCACAAACCCTTGAAGGTCTGGCCAGGCATACCTCTACCCATGCCGCCGGCGTTGTTGTTTCTCCAAAACCTATGGTGGAATACCTACCCACCTGCAAAGGAAAAGAGGGAGAAACACTCACCCAGTATGACATGAAACATACTGAGAAAACCGGCCTTATTAAGTTTGATTTTCTTGGTCTGAAAACACTTACTGTTATTGACAATGCCCTCAAACATATCAAGGATGATGTTGGTACAAACCTCGATATCGACAGCATCCCCATGGATGACATCAAGACCTTCAAACTTCTCTGTGATGGGGATGCCCTTGGTGTGTTTCAGCTGGAAAGTTCAGGTATGCGTGAACTGCTGGTCAAAATGGCCCCTGAGCAGTTCAGTGACCTTATTGCTCTGGTTGCCCTCTATCGTCCCGGCCCTCTAGATTCTGGGATGGTTGATGACTTTGTGGAGACCAAACATGGGCGAGCCACTGCCAACTATCCTTTGCCGCAACTAAAACCCGTTCTGGAAGAAACCTACGGGGTTATTGTCTACCAGGAGCAGGTGATGAAGATCGCCAATATCCTGGCCAGTTACACACTAGGCGATGCTGACATCCTTCGTCGTGCCATGGGAAAAAAGATTGCAGAGGATATGGCCACCGAAAAAGTAAAATTTATGGCCGGGGCCATAAAAAATAAGGTCGACGAGAAAAAAGCTGAATTTGTCTTTGATCTTATGGCCAAATTTGCCGGCTATGGTTTCAACAAATCCCACTCCGCAGCTTATGCCCTCATCTCTTACCAGACCGCCTATTTAAAGGCACATTACCCTTCCCAGTTCATGGCGGCCCTGCTCTCCTGCGACATGAACAACACCGACAAAATAGTGCTCTATATTAATGAATGTAAAGAGCATGTCATTGTGGTGGAACCTCCTGATATCAACCAGTCTATTATTGACTTCAGTGTTCATGATGATGCCATTCGATTTGGTCTTGCCGCCGTCAAAAATGTTGGCCAGGCTGCTCTTGAATCGATCATTCATGAAAGAAAGGAAAATGGTCTTTACACTTCTCTTGAAGATTTCTGCAACAGGGTGGATTCGAGAAAGGTCAACTCCAGAGTAATCGAAAGTCTGATAAAATCAGGTTCATTTGACTCTTTAGGCTGCAAACGATCCCAGCTGATGGCCATTGTGGACCAGGCCATGGACAAGGCAAAGGCTGTACAGCGCGATAAACAGAGCGGTCAAATGTCCCTTTTTGCCCTGTCGCCTGCAACGGACACAACAGATAAAAGCGGCATCACCATTCCCGACATTGCAGAATGGGAAGAACGGGAACGACTAGCCAACGAAAAAGAGACGGTTGGCTTCTATCTCTCTGGCCATCCACTAGATGAGGCCATAAACGAAATCAACACCATTGCCGACACAGATATACCGGGTCTGGCAAACTATGGAGAGGATCAACCAATCCGCATTGGTGGGCTGATCCGCAGCTGCAAACAGCTGAAAAGCAAAAAAGGTGACCCCATGGCTTTTATCGTGGTGGAAGACCTTTTACATGCTGTTGAAGTCATTGTTTTTCCAAATACTTATGCCGAGTGTTACAATCTCCTCTCCTCCATAGAGCCAATTATTGTCCAGGGTACAGTACAGAATGACGAACGGGGATCTAAAATCATTGCAGAAAGCATCACCCTTCTCCCTGAGGCCAAGGAAAAGAATATAGAAGAGATTAAAATCATGCTGGACAGCGACAAAGTCAGTCGAAAAAGACTAGATTCGCTAAAAAAAATCCTCTACCAGTATCATGGCAGCTGTCCTCTCCTAATGACCATGCATTTTGCTGGTCAGGGAGAAGTAGATATAGAAATCATGAAAGATCTTACGGTCAGACCATGCAAGGAATTTTCCGAAGAGACAGAAAAAATCCTTGGTTACAATGCCCTTTCTTATAAAAAAAGAACACTCATCAGCAATCGTAAGAAACGATGGGGCCAGGCCAAGAGCAATTAAAAAACATTATGTCTGAACAACACCCTACACATTTACCATTATCGCAGCATCACAACTCTGCTCCAGCTGCAAGTGAAAAAATTAAAAGAAACCTTGTCAGGCTCCTTTTTATCAGCATGATCGCCCTTGGTATTTTCATGGGTGTGGCCTTCCCTCCCATGGTCAAACTCTACTTTAATCTTGAAAATGCCCTCTCATTTAACTTTACCCTGATGTGTATTGCAGCAGGAATTACCGTGGGGATTGCCAATTATATCCTGTTTCACACCTTTGTTTCAAAAGAACTCAGCTTTCTCGTAAAAGGGATGAACAGAGCGAATGAGCAGATTCGAGCGGCCCTTTTCAGCAACAAAATGCATATTGATCAATTTGAAATTGAGGTCAAATCCAGTGATATCCTTGGCGAAGCCACCGAAGCCTTCAATACCATGGGTAAAACCGTCCAGCAAAGGCTCTTTGACGAAGCTCACTTTCGGAAACTGATCGCAGAGCTTTCAACCAATGTGGACCTTGAGCATACTGCAGAAATCATTCTTAAATATTTCATTGAAGCCACCTGCATGGCTTCCGGCTTACTCTATGGAAAGATTGATGATGAAATGACATTACTGGCACGCAAAGGCTTTGATGCTGACAGTAACCTCCCCCATATCCTGGAGAACTGGCACGGTCCCATTGGCGACACCATCAAATCCGGAGAAATCACAACCGTCAACACCGAAACTGAAAGCATCGACTGGCTTACCGTAACTACCCCTTTTGGCAGCCACCGTCCAAAACGGATTCGGATTATCCCTCTTATTGGTGACAAGAAAACTGTGGGACTGGTTATTGCCGCCTGCAGCAATGCAAAGGTGCCGGAACATGTACAATTTGCAACACTGAAAACTTACTCCGCCTATATGGCACCTTATCTGCAAAATTCTCTGCTGCACAATAAAATACAGGAAATGGCCTCCTTCGATTCATTGACCCATATCCTAAACAGACGCTTTGGCTTGATTCGTTTACAGGAAGAATTTTCTTCTTCAACACGCTACAATACTGACCTCAGCGTCATTATCCTCGATGTAGATAAATTCAAATCAATCAACGACACCTACGGCCATGAGACCGGGGATTATATCTTAAAAACGATTGCCTCAACACTGTCTCTCAACTTGCGACATGAGGAAGTAATCTGCCGATATGGTGGAGAGGAATTTCTCGTCATACTCCCCATGGCAAATCTTGATAAAGCGGGCATGGTTGCAGAGCGGCTAAGGCATATTGTGGAAACCCATTTCTGCCACTACAACAACGAAGTCATCAAGACCAGTATCAGCTTAGGGGTCAGCAGCACATCAGCACTCAATGTTCACAATGAAAATGACTTGGTCAATGCTGCAGATAAAGCAATGTATCATGCAAAAGACAATGGCCGCAATCGGGTCGCACTGTATCGAAACAACAGAGCTGAACTATTCGCCAAACAGATGTCCAAACCTTCTCTAAAACCACATGTTTCCTGACAGCAGTGGCAAACGGTCACCGCTGTTCAAACAATTTCATAAAGTACTAAAAGCATAGTCCACAATCTGGACAGGTAGACGAGTCAGTTGAAAAACTAAAACCACAGGCAGGGCAGATTGACTGCTCTGCACCTGTGTCAAAAACGGCATGAATATTACTCAGATCATGTGAATCAAGTGATGTCGTCTTTTGAAAATCTCGGGCAAGTACCATTAGGGCATCTTCGCCATCTTCTTCCCTGATCTGGAGAAAGAACTCGCCCCCACCACAACATCCGGCACCACAATTCCCCTTTTCACCAGCAACAAGGGATGGGATTTTCTCAGCTGCCAGAAGCGTCTGCAGATGTTTCATATCTTTAAGTGGCCCTTTTCTGATACTGGCAAGATTATCATCACTGCTCAACTCCATGGAGCGGTTCGCCAGCTTCTGTTCCTGCGCCTGTTCCAGTTTCATTTTTTCCATTCCTGAGATAAGGGCAATGGTACATGTGGCACAATTCTCTATCTCTGCACGATATTCTTCATCACATTGGGGGCAATATTTCAGATCTGGATCAGTGATACGCATGTTTCCACATTCCTTTGTTAATAACTTTATCATTTATGCCGGAAAGCCAGGCAATCGATTGACTGTACTGTCTATACAAATTAACTTTTATTCTATTTTTCTGTTTTTTTCAATTTGCTTCCGCTGAATTAGAAATTATTTCATAGACAATTGGTCTGAAAAAAGAATGTTGACACAGCACCACTTTGTGGCAATACTTTCATTTGGTGCGTTATAAATCAGTTTCTTGTTCTTTCACAGAAACTGATTTGCTTAAGTCACTTACTTGCAGCTTGTCTGCGTTAGATATTCTCTTACTCCCAAAGGCCGATATATTTATTTTGCAGCGAAACCTTCGAGCAGTAAAAATTTTAGAAGAAACCAAAAAAAAAGACGACTATGGATAAACAAATACAATATATTAAGGCTGGCTGGATGATAGATGGCAGTGGTGCCCCGGTACAAAGAAACACTCTGCTCACCATTAAAGACGGAATCTTTCATGATATCAGTCCATTTCATAAAAACGACAGCCCGAATTCTTCACTTATCACAGACTTGTCCCGTTGTACCATCCTCCCCCCCTTAACTGATTGCCATGTCCATCTTGCAATCTCCTCTGCCACTGATCCTCAAAGCAGAAAGCAGCAGATCAATGCAACTTATGAAGATTGCAAAACACATATTACAGACCATCTGCACTATCTCTTTTCTCATGGAGTCCTTGCTGTGCGTGATGCCGGGGATCGATCCAGTCATGCCCTTCGTTACAAGAGACAAACAGCTTCTGCTACCTGTAAAAAAGATCCGGTAATTATTAAAACTGCAGGTAAGGCATGGCACAAAAAGGAACGCTACGGCGCCTTTATCGGCTCCTCTCCAGCTTCTTCCCAGACACTTCAAGATGAAATTTCGAAAAACCTGGGCTGCATAGACCACATCAAGATCATTAATTCAGGTATAAATAGTCTGACCAAATTTGGCAAAGAAACAGCACCTCAATTTTCCCTGGAAGAGTTACAGTCTATTGCCTCCCTTGCAACAGAGAAAAAGAAAAGACTTATGATTCATGCAAATGGTAAACTTCCAGTACAGCTTGCCCTGGAGGCCGGGTGCCACTCCATAGAACATGGCTTCTTTATGGGTGATGAGAATTTGAAACGCCTGGCAGACACAGATACTGTCTGGGTACCGACTGCTGTTACCATGAAAGCCATCCTTGAGAACCTGGAATGGCACAAAGGGCCTGGTATAAAGGATGTTATTCGTCAAAACCTTGACCATCAGCTGGCACAGATAGCTAAAGCAAAACAGTACGGTGTGAACATTGCTATCGGAACTGATTCCGGCTGCAGTGGAGTCATCTTTGGAGAATCGGTAGTTGAAGAACTGAAACTCCTCATCCAGGCCGGATATTCACTTGTTGAAGCAATCCAGTGTGCGTCACTTAATGGCGCCACACTTCTTGGTATTCAGGAAATCGGACTTCTTAAAAAAGGCAGGCCTGCCAATTTTATCGTCGCCCGTGCAACGCCGGCCATGCTTCCAAGAAAGCTATCCTATCTGGAAGCCATCTATCTGCACGGAAAGCCCTGCAGCAAAGCATTTTTCAACAAAATATAAGTTCAGGACGCAAAAACCAAACCATTATCTTTAAACCGGTTACAGGAAAAACAATGTACAAACCGATTTGTCTTATTTTACTTTTGCTTATCACAGGGATCGTGACATTTTCTCAGGCTGGAAACGAGCCAGTTGTTTCCGGAAAAATCATCAAAGGATTCCGTATACTTTCTGTTGATCCTGCGACACACGATACTGATTTCACCGTCTACCGGGGAGATTACATCAAATTCAGTTTTCCGGAAGGACATCCCTCTCTTACTTTTGCCATAAAAGATTTGCTGTATAAAGATACGCTCTTTGCAGATCCTGACAAATCGCCGTTCTTTAAAATGAAAGCCACAGGGAGATATTCGTTCACCCTGGGATCAGGCAGCGGCACCATCACAGTGGTGAATCTTTTCCGTCCAAATTACACTGAAGTTACAGCAAAAGAAGCGGCAGAGTTGTTAAACAACCTACACCCTTTTATTCTTGATGTCCGGACTCCTGCCGAATATGAGAAAGTTCATATTGCTGGAACACACCTCATCCCTATCCACCAATTGCAGGCCAGAATTGGTGAACTGGAACCTCAGAAACATGAAGATATTTTCATCTACTGCGCCACAGGAAACAGATCCACCGTAGCCTCACGGATCCTTGCAGACCGTGGATTCAAACGAATTTACAATCTGCGTTACGGTGTATATGACTGGGCCCGCAATGGCTACCCGTACAGTACTGGCAAGTGATACATCCCACTATTCAAGGCAGTGAAAGAACGATTCAGGAGACGAACAAAACTAGAGAACAAACTGGCTCAAATCCCGATCTTCAACCACATCCTGAAGTTGCTTTTTCACATAATCAGCTGTCACGACAAATCGTTCTCCTCCACGACTATTGGCGTCAAAAGAGAGTTCATCTAGCATTCTCTCCATTACTGTATGTAAACGCCTCGCACCTATTTCCTCAGTATTTTCATTTACTTCCACGGCTATGGCTGCCAGTTCCTCAATGGCATCTGCTGCAAAAGAAAGCTCCACACCTTCTGTTGCCATCATCGCTATATACTGTTTGACCAAGGCACTTTCAGGTTCTGTAAGAATACGGATAAATTCCTCTTTGCCAAGTGAGGTCAGCTCCACCCGAATTGGAAACCTGCCCTGCAGTTCGGGAATCAGATCAGATGGCTTACTCACATGAAAAGCGCCACTTGCGATAAAGAGGATGTGATCTGTTTTCACCATCCCATATTTGGTGGTCACAGTTGATCCTTCGACAATTGGCAGCAGGTCACGCTGCACACCTTCTCGCGACACCTCGGGACCGTGTCCGCCAGAACTGCGGGAGGCAACCTTATCAATCTCATCTAAAAATACAATCCCAGACTGTTCTGTCCGCTGCAGAGCCTCTTTAATCACCTTATCCATATCAACAAGGCGTTCCATCTCCTCCTGGGTTAGGGCCTCCATGGCCTCAGGAATCTTAATCTTGCGCTTCTTCTTATTTTTAGGAAAGATTTTACTAAAAGCATCCTGAAGGTTTGACTGCATGTCTTCCATTCCAGATGTCGTACCCATAATTTCCACCATGGGCGTAGAACGGGCATCTTCAAGGTCAAGTTCCACTTCCCGTTCATCCAGCTTACCAGAACGGAGCATATCTCTGAATTTTTCCCTGGTGGAATCTTCCTTTTTCTCCATTTCAGAAGGAAGGTCACTATTGGCAACATCGGAGGGCAACAGATAGTCCGTATTTCCTCCAGAAGAAAATGAGGTACTCGACAATGGACTGGATTGAGGCGGTAGAAGAATATCTAGAATGCGTTCTTCAGCATTGGCTGCAGCCAGTCCTTCAATACGCTCCTTCTCTTCCTTTTTTACCATATTCACCGCAATCTCGACAAGGTCACGAATCATGGATTCCACATCCCGACCCACATAGCCCACTTCGGTAAATTTAGAGGCTTCAACCTTAAAGAACGGGGACTGGGCAAGGGTGGCAAGGCGCCTAGCAATTTCTGTTTTCCCAACCCCTGTGGGGCCAATCATAATAATGTTTTTAGGCGCTATCTCTTCACGCAGAGGGGAAGGAACCTGCTGTCGGCGCCAGCGATTCCGCAGGGCAATGGCGACAGAGCGTTTGGCATCTGCCTGTCCGACAATATATTTATCCAGTTCACTGACAATTTCACTCGGGGTAAGGGATTGAATCTGGCTCATATCTTCTCGATTATAATGGAATGATTGGTAAAAACACAGATATCAGCGGCAATTCCCATGGAAGCACGGCAAATTTCTTCTGCATCAAGATCGCTATTCCCGACAAGAGCAAGTGCTGCCGCCTGGGCATAGGGACCGCCAGAACCAATGGCAAGCACATTATTATCTGCCTCTATGACATCGCCTGTTCCGGTGAGGAGCAGGGAATAGTCCTTATCAACGGCAACCAGCATTGCTTCCAGTCTGCGCAGCATCTTATCGGTTCGCCATTCTTTCGCCAGCTCCACAGCTGCCCGCATCAGATTTCCTTTATACTGCTCAAGCTTTTGTTCCAACAGGTCAAAGAGGGTGAAGGCATCTGCGGTGGCTCCTGCAAATCCGGTAATAACCTGATCGTGGTACAATCTTCTCACCTTGCGGGCCTGATGTTTCATCACTGTATTTCCCAAAGAGACCTGGCCGTCTCCAGCAACTGCCGCCACGCCTTTATGACGCACTGCAAGTATTGTCGTTGATCGTATTTTCATAATATCCTTTTTCATTTTGCGTGGGGATGAGCCTTGTCATACACCTCTGTGAGATGATCCAGAGTCAAATGGGTATATCGTTGTGTTGTTGAGAGGCTGACATGGCCGAGTAATTCCTGTACCGAGCGCAAATCTGCGCCCATTTCCAAAAGATGCGTGGCAAACGAATGGCGGAGCGCATGGGGAGTAACTGCCTGGGGAATTCCAGCTCGCTGCCCATAACTTTTTACCAACCGCTCAACACTTCGGCTGGTCAAACGCCCCCCACGCCCGTTAAGAAAGAGGGCTTCCCGCTCAATTTCATGTCCCCTTCTGGCCCGTTCCACAACAAGCTGCTCTCGTTGCGGAAGCCAGGCGCGGACTGCTTCAAGGGCAGGACTTCCCACCGGAACCAGACGTTCCTTTTGACCTTTGCCCGTCACCATAAGCATTTCAGTTTCAAAATCAAGGGTATTCATATTTCTTGAAACCAGTTCAGCGACACGCATCCCGGTGGAATACAACAACTCAACAATTGCCCGATCACGCAGCATAAAGCGATCTTTCTTGCCAGGTGCATCCAGTAGAGAGAAAACCTCATCCACAGTGAGAAAAACCGGCATATGCTTTTTTGTTTTCGGCCCGGAGACACCAATAACAGGATCGACCTGTATCTGTCCCCGCCGAAGAAGAAACCTGAAATATGTTCGTAAAGCAGACAGTTTTCTGCCAACAGTTGCTGCACTGCACTTACCATACAGACCGGCAACAAATCGCCTGACATCAACATCATTGATATCCTGCACGGTCGAATGGTCCGTAAGTGTTTTTAAAAAACCTGTTAAATCCCGCCCATACCCATCAATGGTATGAGGAGAATAACCTTTTTCCACTTCCAGCCAGCGTAAAAATGAGGATACAGATGCCCCTATTTTGCTCATCAATAACAGTCCCGGTAAATATTTTCTTCTCGACTTCTCATGGCTCAATGAATATATAGAAGAGTTGAATGAAAGGCTCAATTACAAACTACTCTTACTACAAAAAAACATTCTCATTGAAGAAAATCAAATGGCAAAAAGAACATTTGAAAATGCACTGACTAAACTCGAGCAAATCACCGATGAACTTGAAGATGGTGACCTCAGCCTTGAGAAAAGTCTGAAAAAATTCGATGAGGGCATTGGCCTGGTCGAATTCTGCAATAAGACACTGACAGAAGCAAAGGCAAAAGTAGAATTGCTTCTTGAAAAGAACGGTGAATTAAGCAGTAGCCCTTTTGACGAGTTGGATCATGGAGATAAAGAGCTATCTGAATGAGCAGAGAATAATAGTTGAGCAGGCCTTTGACAACTATATTCCAGCTGCCTCGGGCGTGTTTGAAGAGCACCTGCAGGCACTGCGCTATTCTCTTTTTGCCGGTGGGAAACGTATTCGTCCCATTCTCTGTCTCGCTGCTGCAAACGCAACGGGAAACACGCTTGAGGATGACGATATCCTTCCCATTGCCTGCGCCCTGGAATGCATCCACACCTACTCACTGATCCATGACGATCTACCGGCCATGGATAACGATGCCCTGCGCAGAGGAAAGCCCACAAATCATATGATTTATGGTGAAGCAGGGGCAATTCTTGCCGGTGATGGACTGCTTACCCTGGCTTTTGATCTACTCAGCAAT
>JAOZKX010000017.1:0-1234 GCA_029935135.1 Desulfocapsa sp. | reverse complement strand
CCGATAAACGCTTGCAGATTATCAACATTATTGCCAAGGCTTCCGGTTCGCTTGGAATGGTTGGTGGTCAGGCTTTGGATATCGCCAATGAAAACACAAAGTTTCCCTTTACCACCCTGCAGACCATTCACAAGAGTAAAACTGGCGCCCTCATCACAGCTTCTGTTCTTGCTGGTGCTGTTGCCGCAGGGGCGGATCCTGCCCAGCTTAACGGTCTGCAGCAATATGGAGACCAGACAGGCCTGGCATTTCAGATCGTAGATGACCTTTTAAATGCTACGGCTACCACGGAACAACTGGGTAAGGCTGCCGGAAGTGATGCAGCACTGGGTAAAGCAACCTATCCAGCCTATTTTGGTCTGGAAGAAACTCGCACCAAGGCAAAACTTGCAGTGAGCGAGGCAAAGAATGGATTGAACGGATTTGATAGCAAGGCAGACCCCTTACGCTTGCTTGCAGACTACATTTACACCCGTTCGCACTAAACAGGAATACGCAAATAAAAAGACAACCCTGCCGACCAGTGGGGCAGACACTATGTTGACACCAGAGATAGAAAAAACACAGGACGCCAGGTCAATACGCCTCAGTGATATTCACTCACCCGAAGACTTGCGCTCTTTGAGTCTGGCCGAACTGGATAATATTGCAGAAGACCTTCGAGAGACCATTATCAGCACGGTCTCTAAAACCGGTGGTCATCTTGCGCCAAGTCTCGGTGTGGTGGAACTGACCCTTGCTCTCCATTTCGTCTTTAACACCCCTGAGGACAAACTTGTTTGGGATGTGGGCCATCAGACCTATGCCCATAAACTGCTCACCGGCAGACAGGATCGATTTGATACCTTACGACAATACAAAGGACTGAGCGGCTTTCCCAAATTTGCTGAAAGCAAGTACGATGCCTTTGAAACCGGCCATTCTTCCACCTCCATTTCTGCTGCTCTGGGCATGACTGTGGCCAAGGAACTAAGAGACGACAAAAACCGTGTTATTGCGGTGATTGGTGATGGTTCCATGACGGCAGGTATGGCTTTTGAGGCCCTGAATCAGGCGGGACATCTGGACAAGGACCTTATTGTCATCTTAAATGACAATGAGATGTCGATTTCAGAGAATGTGGGTGCCATGTACAGTTTTCTCTCCAGGCAGCTTACCTCTAAAACCGTCCGCCGCCTGCGTAAACATATTTCCACCAGATTAAAAGAACTGAAGGGTGTTGGCGACCGTTTTT
>JAOZKX010000227.1:4132-4472 GCA_029935135.1 Desulfocapsa sp. | reverse complement strand
CAAACTTTCTGGTCTCCCGTAACCGCTGGTACTGCAGCCGATATAACCACCATGACGAAAAGGCTCCAAAAAGGATCAGGAAGCTGATAAAAATGATAAACTCTTTCTGCATCTGCACTCGTCGTTTACCAAAGCGATCCGTTTTCAGGGCCACAACGAGCTGTTTATCTCCCATGGGCAAAATTGTTCTCACAACGCCTCCAGAAGATGACGGGGCGACAGCCGTATCCGTTTTATCATTCCCGGAATCAACTGACTCGATGCGGACATAGGCAATATCATGTAGATCATCAAACATGTGCAGCAGACGCTCGACGGATATCTTCTCAAGGGTGGCATC
>JAOZKX010000227.1:2398-4122 GCA_029935135.1 Desulfocapsa sp. | reverse complement strand
CAGCACACATCCTGTGTGTGACAGATTTGAGTCGTTATTGGCTGGTAAAAAGGAAAAGAGATATAACTGCTGCCCGCGAAGATGCTCTAAACCACCAAAATCCGAGCAGCTTCTCTCTGGCAGCCAGTCTGATGGCCCACTTACCTCTGTATTGCTGCCTGCCTGTACAATTTTCACTCCGGCAAGTCCGGATTCCAGAGAAAATGCAGTGAGCTCCGCACTGGAAAAGGGTTCGATTGCATCAAGATAATGAATGAAACGGCTGCTGTTTTCCAGGGAACCCGCAACAATATCCTCAAGACTGCTTTTAGAGAGCAGCGCATTACGAATATTTAATTCAACAACAGCAGCCAGAATTTCTGAATGATTCTGTGAATGATTCTGCAATTCACGGGCAGCCTGTCTGGTTTGACGAAAGAAATACCCGCCGACCAAAACAGTAATCAGTGTAAAAACAAGTAAATTAATACGCCAGCTTGGATAGAGATTCACCTGCCACCTCCTCCACCGCCACCGCCGCCACCACCACTGCCTCCTCCACCTCCATTGCCGCCACGCCCATTACCACCCTGAGCTGCACCATCCACCCCATCGACATCAGAATCCTGCCATTCACTGTCCGCACTGGAGCGACGATGCTTATTCCCCTTTCGGGCCCGGAGAAGACGAGAACGCACTCCAGTGGGATCGGAACACCCTCCCCCACGACACCCTCGAATGTCTGTTGTCAGAAACAGATGGGCATCGTCTACAGATTGTGTCCCCCAGAGGCGTACACTCTCACCAACCACAACACAGCCTGGAAAGGAGACACCTGTATTATCCATTGGTAAGTTGTGGGCTTCGGCAATCCGCACCAGAATTGTATCATTATCAGAAGGAGACAGAGGAACGACTTCAAACTCCATTTTTTCAGAATCAATGGTCAGGATTTTGCCAACAAGAATATCCTGGCAAAATCCGGGAGCTACTCCTAAGAAAAGGCAGAGAAAAAAAAGAACACTGCAGCAACGGATGGCAGTCCCCATAATACAGGTCCTACTCTTCAGTGACCAGAGCGTGGATCTCGGCAAAAATTGCCATGGGATCTGTCTCATTGGCAGCAGCGATCTCTTTAACACTCATTTCAGCTTCAGATTTTATCCCATTCTTTGCCAGTCCACGCTGGATTGTCGGAAACATAAGATTAAACTCACTGCACAGTGCAGCAAGAGTTTTATTGCCAAATCCAGGCATGGGACTATCAGGAAAACTGGCCTTACCCTCAACAGCACTTTGTTCTGCTGCCGGCTTAATGATTTGATAGATTTCCTGCGGGCTCATTCCATTGGCCTTGGCAATTAGTGCCAGGGTATCCTTACTATCTTTAAACTGGATATTCGCCTGCTGCAAAAGTGCCATGGCCTGATCCAGATCCAGACTCTGCTTTTTGGAAAAGAGTTTTATGGAAGAAAGTTCTGCATGACCATAGGGAGGTTCACCATATTTCTCTGCTGCAGCGTCTTTGATGGAATCCCCAAGACTGATCACACTGCTCATTGGAGGAATCTCGAGATAGGTGCCGACACCGACAATAAGAGTGAGAGCAAAGGCGAGAGAAAAAGAAGGAGTGAAGACCCGTATCTCTCTTGCCCGATTTTTCATATAGGCCTTAATGGGAGCCCAGTTATAATAGATGTGGAGAAAGCCGGCCAGGAGAAAGAGAAAGCCAAGATTGATATGGA
>JAOZKX010000227.1:371-2388 GCA_029935135.1 Desulfocapsa sp. | reverse complement strand
TTCTTACTGAGTCCCCAAAGATGCCAGTCAGCCCAATAGGCTACTCGCCCCTGGGGAACGATATAGAGAATAACCGATGTTAAAACCAGTAAAATAAAAGAGATAAACATGGTCATGGATGTAACTTTTCGTATATTCACTAAACAGTTCCTTTATTGAGGTGGTTGAGACGAGCGGACTTAAGAAAACTTGATTACCACTCACGCTCAGCTTTGTTGCATAGTGCTGGTCGCCCCTGCGAGCGCTTGTACCCTTTGTTCGGGTGAACAAACATGTTGCCAAACTTGGAAGATCGCTCGCAGGGGCGAGCTCCTACATTTCAACTTAGCAGTTACCTGAGTTTTGATGGTAATCAGGTAAGAAAACGACACAGGATGATTATAGCAGATCAGGGAAGAAGCACAAATAAGAAAGAGGAGAGTAGTGTCTCCACTCCTCTCCTCTCATATGGAAAAACTGTTACGCGGCGCAATCACCTGTACCAGCTCCATTGCCGGTACCATCACCAGGTCCGTTCCCACCGTTTCCGGTTCCATCTCCAGCACCGTTGCCCCCTCCACCATTAGCACCACGGGCAAGAGAGTCAGCATCGATACAAAAAGCTGCACTGTTTGAGCGATCTCCCTGACCAGCACCATACCCAGTGCCGTCTTTAGGACCACTGCCGCCATTTCCTTCACCACCGCCGGGACCATGGCCTTTTCCGGCCATAACTGGGGTTGCCAGCATAACAACTACTGCTGCAAGAACGACTGTTTTTACAATTTTTACTGAAAGTTTCATGGAACTCCTCCTTTAAAATGAGCCTTCCTTTCAGGGGAAGGCTTTTGGGTTCACCTGTTTATCTATCCAGGCATAACTATTGAATAACAAACCTATTTCATCAAGATATCAATGGGGGCTCTTCGCATGCGGCCTGCACCTTTATTGCTGCTCACCTGAACACCGTTTTCATCCACTCTTCCCCGTTCTCTATCCGAAGTAACGATGTCTATTATCTGTTCTGCAGTCAAAAACTGTGCTTCATAACTTGCCCCCTGCAGAGAAAGTTGATAGACAAATGCCCGCATATGATTGCGAGAGCCTTTTGCAAGGTTTTGATATACCGTCCTGATATCGATATTGTCCGTCTGCTCCAACAGCGTATAGAGGTCTTTAATATCCAAATCTTCAATTGTTGCCCCAACCTGTAGAGCATCAACCAGAGATTGCTCACCTCTACTCACCAGAGCATGATAGAGTTCCTGTAACTCAGGATCAGTGAACACGCCAACTGTGGAATCAACAACAGGATCGCTCATGTCATATTTATCGAGTATCACTTTGACAGCACTCATATGCTGCTGCTCACTCCTGGCAATATTACTAAAGATTGGCTGATGCCACTTTTCATACAGCACCTGATACACATCACGGGCAAGCTTCTCTTCCTCACGCATTTTGGCCAGGCCAAGTTCTTCCTCGGCGCTCAGCTCCTGCATCGGTAAATTGGCAATGACTGTCGACATACCAGCCTGTTGCCCACCTCCACCACCTTGTCTCTTTCCGCGTGCATCACCATCTTCCGGTGCCATCAACATCCCAACAACAAGCGCCATACCGGCAGCAGTGATCAGTTGTCTATTCAATTTCATATTGTATCCTCCTGTTTCATATTTGTTTAACCCCTATACGCCACCAACATTGATTCATACCAGGGTCGTTTCTTTCTGCATGGAGAGATTCCAATAACTGTGCCAGAAACCACGAATTATTTTAATCGTGCGATATTAACAAGTTACACAATGAATAGTATGGAAACATGAGAGAGCTTTTTCGACAATTCATGCCGGGCACGACAAAATTGTCGAATATGAAGAGCTACGAGATGGGTTGATTGCTGCGTTTGTCAGTAAAGAGACGCAGAAAGGGAAACACAACGAAGGCATACCACAAAAAAGAGTACACCGTGCACCAAATTGTGCAAAAATAGGTATTTATACCCATTGCGACTCCACGAAAAAACGATTAGACAATT
>JAOZKX010000227.1:0-361 GCA_029935135.1 Desulfocapsa sp. | reverse complement strand
CAGTAAAGTAGACAAAGAGAGGGAAATACAATGAGGGCAGGCCACTACTCAATCCGAGGGACGCCATAAACCCATTTCTGGACAAAGGGCGGTACAGTATTGTAAACTGTTTTCAGAACCAATGGACAGAGAACGATTCAATTGCAATTAAACTGACATATTAAATCCTCTACAAAGCAGATCCATACCATGCAAAACACACGAACAAGCAAGAAATTATATTTCGCAGGCCTGGTTGGTGAAATCATGGAATGGTTTGACTTTACTGTGTATGGATTTTTTGCATTGATAATTGCCGCCAATTTCTTTCCGTCTGACAATCATTTCACCTCTCTGATTGCGACCTTTGCCACCTTTGCCG
>JAOZKX010000226.1 GCA_029935135.1 Desulfocapsa sp. | reverse complement strand
AGCAACGGACAGTGGTTTTCGTGGATATGGCCCGGAACAGGGCTATGATTTTCTGCGTGAAGCCATTGCGGAAAACGATTTCAAATCCCGTGGGGCAGATATTTCTGCAGATGAAATTTTTGTCAGTGACGGTGCCAAGTGCGACACCGGAAATATTCAGGAACTCTTCACAACAGATGCAAAAATTGCCATTCCCGATCCTGTTTACCCTGTCTATCTCGATACCAATGTGATGGCAGGACGCACCGGAACATACGAAGACGGCAGGTATCAGGGCATTATCTATCTCGATTCCACCAAAGAGAACAACTATGTTCCAGAGCTGCCCACAGAGGTACCCGACCTTATCTATCTCTGTTTTCCAAACAATCCCACAGGATCAACAATCAGCAAGGCAGAGCTGAAGACCTGGGTCGATTATGCACGAGAGAACAAGGCCCTGATTCTTTTTGATGCCGCCTATGAGGCCTTTATCCGTGACGAATCGCTGCCGAAATCAATATATGAGATTGAAGGGGCAAAAGAAGTCGCCATCGAATTCCGCTCATTTTCTAAAAATGCCGGTTTTACCGGAACCCGCTGTGCATACACTGTGGTTCCCAAAGAATGTACCGCCTATGATTCCAAAGGAGGCAAGCAGTTGCTCCATCCCCTGTGGAATCGTCGCCACTGCACCAAATCCAACGGAGTCTCCTATCCCGTACAGCGTGCTGCAGAAGCCGTATACAGTGAAGCGGGAAAGGGACAGGTCAAAGAGCTCGTTGCTGGATACCTGAAGAATGCCGACCTTATTGCTAGTGAGATAAAGAGCCTTGGCTATGATTTTATCGGTGGGGACAACTCCCCCTACATCTGGATCCAGGGAAACCGTGACTCCTGGGAATTTTTTGATATGCTGCTGGAAAAGACAGGTGTTGTCTGCACCCCGGGCGCAGGATTTGGTAAATGCGGAGAAGGCTATATCAGACTCTCGGCCTTTAACTCCTATGCAAATGTAGAAAAAGCCATGGCCCGAATCAAAAAGGCCCTGGCCTGAACATCTCCTTTAGAACAAGTTACAGACAGTAGATTGGCATCTTCCCAGTTGCCAATCTGCTGTACTTATCTTGCGGCAGCAAGGGTTGCCGGTTCAAAACTGATCCGTTCCTCTTTTCCAGCCAACTCCTCAAAGGCATCAAAACCTTTCTCTTGAAGAAAAAGGATCACTCCCTGGACCAGTCGTTCAGGGGCAGAAGCACCTGCAGTAATACAGATAGTGGAGACCGAGTCCAGCCATTCCATCTCGATATCTTTTTCATCATCAATAAGATATCCCTGCATTCCCGCCCGTTCCCCGACCTCACGTAAACGGTTTGAATTAGAGCTGTTTTTTGAGCCGACAACCAGAAGCACATCACAGCTTCCCCCCAGCTCTCGCATCGCTTTTTGCCTATTAAGAGTTGCATAACAGATATTTGATTTCGGCCCTCTAATCTCTGAGAAACGTGCAAACAAAATATCCCGTATCCCGGCAATATCATTCTGGCTCAGGGTTGTCTGGGTCACATAGGCCACCCGTGCAGGATCTTTTACCTGAACACTCCTTGCCTCTTCTTCAGAAGATATAACATGCACGCGTCCCTCGACCCTCCCTGCGGTTCCTTCAACTTCCGGGTGTCTGTGATGGCCTATAATCAAAATATCATAGCCATCGGAATAATATTTTTCCACCATATTATGAACAGACCCCACCAATGGACAGGTACCGTCGATGGTACGTAGTCCCAGGGTTTTTGCCCGTTCTTCGGTCGCCACAGAAACCCCATGAGCACTGAAAATACAGATCGCTCCTTTGGGGATATCTTCAAGATCGTCCACAAAGATAACACCAAGATCGATCAGTTCCTGAACCACATGTTTGTTATGCACAATCTCATGCAAAACATAAATAGGAGAGCCAAATTCCTTTACCGCAAGTTTTACAGTGGCAATGGCCCGCTCTACCCCGGCACAAAAGCCACGTGGATTTGCCAATACAATCTTTTTTTTCATGTTCTTCCTGATTTTTTCAATGCACTTAGAATGAGACTCTAGAAATGATTATCACCTTATTCCAGCAACCTGTAGACGCCAAAGTGTGGTCGTGAAATACTACCAAAGGGCTTTTCAATAAAACTGAACAACCATTTCATATATTTGATTTCCATTTTTCAGCTGAATTGCTATAATTCAATGTCCTATTATAACAGCTTATCTGAAGATTTCAGTACTCATTCATTCTACCACTTGGAAAAAATATGGCAGCTTCGCAAACATTTACTGTAACCCAACCCACACAGATTCAATTCGGTGCCGGCGCAATCTCTAACCTTGCCCAAACCGTAAAAGATTTTAAGGGCTCCAATGTCTTTCTCGTTATCGATCCAGGTCTGGTGAAGGCCGGACTGATTAAAACCATTACTGCCCCTCTTAAAAAAGCAAAGATCCCATTTACAGTCTATGACAAAATCGACCCGGAACCAGGATTAAAACTGGCCGATAGAGGAAAAACACTTGCTAAGAAGGCAGGGTGCGACTGTGTCGTTGGTGTGGGAGGTGGGTCTGCCATGGATGTCGCAAAAGCCATTGCCATTCTTCTCACCAATAACGGTAAAGCCGAAAAATACCTGGGCCTTGGTCTTATTAAAAAGCCAGGTGTTCCCAAGATAATGGTTCCAACTTCCTCTGGAACCGGGGCTGAAGTGACATTTACGGCCGTATTTATCAATGAGAAAACAGGCTCTAAAGGCGGGATGAACGGTGATCCCCTCTATCCTGATGCCGCCATTCTTGATCCGGAGCTTACCCTCAGTCTGCCTCCCCATGTTACTGCTTTTACCGGTATCGATGCACTCACCCATGCCCTGGAAGCATACACATCCACCCAGGCACATCCCATTTCTGAGATGTATTCACTGGAAGCCATAGAGCTTATTGCCAAAAATCTCCCCCAGGCCTATGCCAACGGGAACAATATTGAAGCCAGATCCGCAATGCTTATGGGATCACTTCTTGGCGGCAAGGCACTGGCAACTGCCGGGGTCGGCCTGGTACATGCAATGGCATATCCAATGGGTGGAATGTTTGGTATTCCCCACGGTCTGGCCAACGCTGTACTTCTTCCCTATGTTGTTGAGTACAACCTGATTGGCAATATGGAAAAATTTGCTGTTCTGGCCCAGATTCTTGGACAAAATATCGATGATCTAACACTGCGGGAATCGGCCACCCTCTGCGTTGATGCCCTTTTTGACTTGAATGATGATGTTGAGATTCCGGGCACACTTGATGATCTTGACATTCCTTTTGATTCCATTCCGGAAATGGCAAAAATTGCCCTCACCGTGACTCGTCCCGTTGAGAACAATCCGCGCCAACCATCCCTGGAAGATGTTATATCCATCTATGAAACAGCTTTTCATGGATATATTACCACCTAGTTAAGCGCACAGATTTTCTGTGTATATTTTAATCCGGGTGATGATTTACCCACCCGACAATTTTTAAAGGAGATACCAATGAACAAGTTATTTACCGTTATGTCAGTGATGTGTCTAAGTATGGTCATGACACTGGCAACAGCTGCTGACTCCCAGGCAAAAAAACGCATCGTTTTTGGCGGCGGCCCTGCCGGCGGAACCTTCCAGGTCGTTGCCAACGC
Source organism: Desulfocapsa sp. (assembly GCA_029935135.1). Lineage (GTDB taxonomy): Bacteria > Desulfobacterota > Desulfobulbia > Desulfobulbales > Desulfocapsaceae > Desulfocapsa. Next base: position 806 of record JAOZKX010000226.1, on the reverse strand, counting down.
TATCCAGGTGTACAAACCTGTAAAAGCAATGGCGGATTTTACTGTTAAAGCACAATCTTCTGCTGGATCTGTTGAAAATCTTCGTAAGGTAAATTCAGGAAAATCTGATTTTGCCACCGTTTACTCCGGACATGTCTATCTGGGCGCCAACGGTATGATGAAAGGCGATACCAAAAAATATGAGGATGTTCTTGCTGTTGCCTATCTTTACGGTGCGCCTGCACAACTCGTTGTACGAAAAGATTCAGGTATCAAATCGGTAAAAGATCTTGCCGGTAAGAAAGTCGGTGTTGGTAATGCCGGTTCCGGTGCCTTTGCCAACTGCGAACTCTTTTTCACCCACATGGGTGTCTGGGACACAGTTAAGCGTAATGCCATGGGATATAATGATGCAGCTGCTGCCTTTGGTAACAAACAACTTGATGCCTTCTGGCTCTTCACCGCATTTCCCTCTGGAGCCGTTATCATGGCTGCCCAGACCAATGACATCGCTCTTATTGACCTGGAAGCCGACGCTGTCGCCTCCGGTTTCTACGAGAAATACCCCTACTTTTCCAAGCTCAGCGTTCCTGCCGGAACCTATAAAGGCGTTGATGTGGACACCCCGTCTTTTCAGGATTCTGCCCTCTGGGTTGCCAACAAAGATGTATCCGATGATGTCGTCTATAAACTTCTCAGCGTCATCTACACCGATGAAGGTCTTGCCCACATGGTTGGCCAGAAAAAAACCTTTAAGCATATGTCCATTAAAAATGGTGTGAACGGAATCGTTACCCCCATGCATCCAGGTGCCATCAAATTCTGGT
>JAOZKX010000225.1 GCA_029935135.1 Desulfocapsa sp. | reverse complement strand
CATCATAACTGAACTGCAGGTCCTGTAGGGCGATGTTTTTTTCAAAGGGTGCCATATTCTCCTAACAACCTGCTGCGTTTTTCTTGTGTGCGGAAACCAATATCGCTGTAATCCACTGCGGCAATAACCATTTTCTACAAAATCCTCATGCACCAGACATACCCCCATATTCACTAATTGAATCGGAGACAAGTCACATCTTTCACCTTAAGCAACCAACAAGTGTGACTACTTAAATGGTCATTACAGGAACAAATGACCATTAACATATCCATTTAGTTGTCAGACATACTCTTTTAGTGTATATTTTTTTCCAACCCTCAACTGTTTCCACCATTAACCCGAAAAAGATCATGAAAAAACAACGCACCTACTCGCAACATACCTTGGAAGCTGCCACCCTGCTGGGTGAACAAATCAGACTCGGTCGCAAGCAACACAACTGGACCGAACAGAACTTAGCCGATCGTGCCGGCATATCCAGAGCAACACTACAGAAGATAGAAAAAGGAACAACAACCTGCGCCATAGGGCTGTTTTTCGAAACAGCAATGCTTGTTGGTGTGAATCTCTTCGACAAAGAAAACTCTCCAATCGCAAACAAAATTGATCGAACACGCGATAAAATAGCATTATTACCACTCCGCATCCAAGCCAATAGAAGGGAGGTTGACGATGACTTCTAAAGGCAACAGAGAAGCCTTTGTATGGATATGGCTGCCAGGGGAAACGGAACCTGTTGTGGCTGGAAAATTGGATGCAGATAAAAGAAATATCTTTTTTAACTACGGAAAAAGCTATCTGGAACGAATTCATAATACTATTCCTGCCATCCCAATCTATGAGCCTGAGCTCCCCCTGCAACCAGGCTCATTACCGTTGCCTAACGGTCTAAACATGCCTGGCTGCATCCGCGATGCCGCCCCGGATGCATGGGGACGCCGGGTAATACTCAACAAAACGCTTGGAATTAAAGGAGCAGACAAAGACACCTCAGACATCGATGAATTAACCTACCTTCTTGAATCCGGTTCAGACCGTATAGGAGCCCTTGATTTCCAGCGCTCTGCCACTAATTATGAACCACGCGCAAACAGTAATGCCAGCATGGAGGAACTGCTGGAATCGGCTCAGCGTGTGGAGAATGGCATGATCCTGACAGCAGAACTGGATCAGGCATTGTTCCATGGCAGCTCAATTGGTGGAGCACGGCCAAAGGCCCTTATTGGTGACAATGGGGTTAAGTTTATTGCCAAGTTTTCATCCAGCACAGACCTATATAGTGTTGTTAAAACGGAATTTATTGCCATGCGACTGGCAGCACAGACAGGTCTCCAGGTCGCACCCGTCAAAATGACAGAGGCTGCGGGCAGGGACATACTGCTCATAGAACGTTTTGACCGTATACATACCGACAAGGGCTGGTCACGAAAGAGTATGGTATCTGCGCTCACTCTTATCGGCCTCGATGAAATGATGGCACGCTACGCCAGCTACGAGATCCTGGCTGAAATAATCCGCCACCGTTTCTCAAAGCCGAAATCAACCCTCAAAGAACTATTTTCCCGGCTCGTTTTCAACATTTTATGCGGCAACACAGATGATCACGCCAGAAATCATGCAGCATTCTGGGACGGCCAGGAGCTAAGCCTCACGCCGGCATACGACATCTGTCCACAGGGGCGCGGTGGCAACGAGGCATCACAGGCCATGCTGATCTCAGGCAGCAACAATCTCAGCACACTCAAAACCTGCCTTGAAACTGCACACAATTTCCTCCTTTCCAAAGAAGAAGCTCATAATATTTTTGACAAGCAAATATTGACCATCACAGAAAACTGGGAGGATATATGCCTGGAAGCGAAATTGAATGAGGTGGATAAGAAGATGCTGTGGGGACGACAATTCTTGAATCCTTTTTCCATTGAGCGATAATTGTCTCTGAACCACACCTGGTCTGACAGTGACCGATTGTGCAGGCTATACTGTCAGTATTGAATTCAAACGCTTAAGCTTTCCTAGAAATTCCGGGGACAGTATAGTTATCTTTGAGATTTTGAGATAAAAATCACAAGATTGTTGGAGCAATATATATAATCGAAGACGGTAATTACATATACTGTCCCCGGAGCTCCGATCTATTGTCAGGGTATCGGTAAGCTAAAGGGTTGTCCTTAGTTGACCGCCGGAGGAGAAAATAGATAAGTAAGGTGTCCCCAGATTTTGCAGGTATCTTCAGCACCACTAGTCAGCAGGGAGACAATTCGATTCCTTGACCCTGGAAAAAAATGCCTCCCGGCACATGTTTTCAATTTCGAGAAGATGTTTGAATGCCTCATTAAAATCATCACCGGCTACTGTAAACAGGCCATGCCCCCAAACAATAACACCTCGTTTATTTTTAATAGCAGGGGGCAGAGTATGACAAAGGCCGGTTGGACCCGTGCCCACTTCCCCGGGAACAATAGGAACATCCTCGATGAATCGTTTCCGGGTGCATTTAATATGGCAGTGACCGCGGTTGACACAGTCAAAATCGCTGCAGTCCATGGACAGAATGACTGCAAATTTCGGGTGTCCATGCAGGATGGCACGATTGTCCGTATTTTTGTAAATTTGGTCATGGGCCACCAGTTCACTCGAGGCGGTTATCCCGGCACAAGATGAACCATCCATGGAACATGGATCAATGCAGCCAGCCAGTTCATCAAGGGAGCTGCCGGTCTGGCTGATATAAATTGTCTGGTTAAGCTGATAGGAAATATTGCCAAAATAGGAGTCAACCAGTCCATAGTCCACCGTAAAACGACCAGCCTCAATGATTGCCTGGTAGACCTGCTGCTCATTTTTGAAGGGGCCAATCTCTAATTTTGGCAGTGTTCTGTGTGGTGGTGCAAGCAATGCAGCAGTCTTGTCGAAAGTTCGCTGCTGTTCCTCTGTAACAGTACCTTGTCTGCAATCAGACAGATAATCTGAAAAAAAGAGAACAAAAGCACTGAAACAGACGGAGCTGAGACTGACAAATGCCTGTTCAGGGCTGACGCCGCCAAAGGTAATCAGGCGGATACTCTTCCCTGAAGCAACCACAACGGATTTGCGTCTTCGCAGATGGGTGAGAATTGATGCAGCTGTAAAGTCCATGATTACAGGGATGTCATGGAGAAAGGTTCGTGTTTCGCAGTCGCCGGGGGTTATTGTTTCAGGATAACGGCTGGTTAGATACCGAAAAATCGTCAGATACGGTTCAGCCGGTCGGGCACAGATCAAAGAGTTTATGTTCATGCCATCCAGAACCTGCTCTAAGATCGGAATATCATCGTCAGGCCGATTCCAGACTACCTTATCGTCCAGACCACAAAGCAGAGGGTTGTCAGCCAATCCGGCAGCAATGAGTTTCCCGGCATATTTTTTTACGAGTTGTTCCATGCAAGACCCAGCTCATCTGTTTTTTCTTTGGTTGCCCTGCCATTTTCATCAAGACCGCGAATTGTGTAATAACGACTGCGAGCCTCAATAAAGGCCTTTCGATCAAGGGGTTTGACCTCAATGCCATTGCCACTTGTTCCAGGCTCATCAAAAAATCTGCTGGGCAGGTCATCATCAGCGGCAGTAAATCCATTCAGACTGTTCATCAGGCGTTCGTGGTAATAAATGCGTTCACCAACCTTTAACAGATCCTGGGCTGTAGCAGCCAGGCCGGTAACAGCATTGAAGGCTCCGGCATATTCTTCAAGTCCGGCTCCCATAAAGATAAATTTACAGGCAGTGAGGGAATCAACAATTGCATTCTGATCCTCTGCAATCTTGATTATCCGTGCCTTGCCGCTGAAGGTGAATCGGTCGGTGGCAACGGGTTTTCGTAAGATTTCATGGCTGACAGGGTAGGCCCGCAAATGACAGCCTCCACGGGTGGCAAGGGCGTAGGCCAGAGACATGCCGTATGCTCCACGAGGATCGTAGGCTGGTAATTCCAGGCCCTTAACACTCATTGAAGCAGTTTGCTGTTTATGACTTGAGGCATAATGAAAAGATCCTTTACCAAGCTGCCTGCCAAGTTCTGTAGATCCCCGGCCGATTTCCTCCAACAACTGGATAAGCTGGCCAGATAGATCCTTAACACCGGATATCTCCTTGTAACAAGCAAGGGTTGCGGCAGCAGAAATGGTGTCCATGCCATAGCTGTTGCAGAGCGTATTGGCCTGCATGACAAGATCCATATCCGTATTGTCAATAAGGGCAGTGAAATGAGACATGGTTTCAAACTCTGGCATGGAAGCCCCGACATGCCCTGCGCTGCGTCCGATTTTTTTACAACGAATATGGCAGCCCATGCAGCCGTGCTTACCCGGGTCGTATTTGTTTTTGAAGGCATGGGCGTTGAGCCCGGATGCCCGATCAAAATGGGTCTTGCGGAAGTTATCCGTTGGCATCATACGCCGCGAATCCATCAGATCGTAGATGGATCCGGTACCAAAACAGGAAAATCCGTGCTGACCCA
>JAOZKX010000016.1 GCA_029935135.1 Desulfocapsa sp. | reverse complement strand
TTTCCATTGTGGAGATCTATACAGGGGCGAAATTGCATGATTAAATAGGTGTTGGGTTTTGGGTTTCAGGTATTGGGTGGGCGCTTAAAACAGAGAAGGCGGATGCTTCCCTGTGGGAAACGCCCGCCTTTATATCTTACTGACAGCCTTGAAGACTGTAACAACTTTATGCTTTTTTGATAAGCATGGTTGCCGGATCAAGGAGCAGTGATTTGCCGGCATCCACTGAGCAGGCAGCTGAACACTTCAATGTTTTTAATTTCATACTGTTTTCTTCAGGAGAAATCAGAAGAACTGTGTCAAAAATAGCATCAACTTCGTGACATGGAGCAGGAATACCATTTTCACTGACACGATCATCATCCCGGTGACTGACCGCAGAAAACCAGATCATTTTCAACTCATTCTTATCCATAAATCCTTTCAGCTCATTAAGCGCAGCAGCACTATTGGCATCGGTAAAATCAAACCCGTCAACCACCAGACAGTCCGCTTTAAAAACACCCTGCTGAGCCAAATCAGTCATACGCTCTTCCAGAGTTGCTGCGCTGAAGCTATTTTCCTTAAAGGTCATAATCATACGACTTGTCATAACCTCGTCAACTACATCCTGAAAGTTATCAATAGCCTGCTCCTGATTCATCAGGTTGAGGATATCTGTATACCAGTTACTTGTTTTTTCCACACCTTCACCAATGGCGACATGCAGAACTTTATTATTACGGAGCATGGAATCCATTGCAATCTGCACCAGAATAGCAGTTTTTCCAAGACCGGCACGCGCCATTACCAAGCCAACACGATGCCCATTATCACTGTCTTCTTTTTCAAGTCCCAGTGCTCGTAAGGGATTATTTGATACCAGGTTTTCTTTTCCCATGGGAATGTACCTCTTTGTCTATTCAGTTATTTCAGCATCACCAGATGCTGATTTCACCAGAAATTACTACATCCGGCGTAATTATATTCTATTTCAGGAAAAAATCCTATTTCTTGTTTTTCTCATCCTGGAATTTCTTAATCAGTTCTTCACTGACACTCTTTGGAACAGGCTTAAAGTTTGAAAATTCCATGGTAAATTCGGCCTTACCTTGAGTAAGCGAACGAAGAGTGGTGGAGTAGCCAAACATCTCAGAGAGCGGAACATCTGCTTCAACCACAGTGTAAGTCCCTTCCTCTGTAGTACCAATAATCATACCACGACGCTGGTTAATACTTCCCATAACAGCCCCCTGGAACTCTGATGGTCCCTCAACAGATACCTTCATAATCGGTTCCATAATGGTGGGCTTGGCTTTCAGATAGCCTTCCTTAAAGGCACCGACGGATGCAAGCTGGAAAGCAACATCCGAGGAATCGACAGCATGAAAGGCTCCGTCGTTAATAACGCAGCGGACACCGGTAACTGCCGCGCCGCAGAGCACACCTTTGTTCAGACTCTTTTTAAAGCCTTTATCACAGGAAGAAATAAATTCACGGGGAATGGAACCACCCACGATTTTATCTTCAAATTCGTACTCACCCTCTTCCAGAGGCTCCATATATCCTGCGACACGACCATACTGACCGGAACCACCGGTCTGTTTCTTGTGTGTGTAGTTAAACTCAGCCCGCTGACTGATGGTCTCACGATAGGCAACCTGTGGAGCCCCAACTTCAACTTCGGCGTCATACTCACGCTTCATCCGTTCGATATAAACTTCGAGATGCAACTCACCCATACCGGAGATAATGGTCTCACTAGTCTCATGATCAACAAAGGTTTTAAAGGTTGGATCTTCCTTTGTGAAACGATTGAGTGCCTTTGACATATTTACCTGGGCTTTATTATCAACCGGAAGAACCGCAAGGGAAATAACCGGCTCCGGTATATGCATGGAACTCATGGAGCAGGTCAGTTTGCCGTCGGTGAAAGTATCACCCGAGGCACAGTCCACACCAAACAGTGCCACAATATCTCCGGCACCACAGGAATCAATCTCTTCCATATCATCAGAATGCATACGAACCAGACGCCCGACCTTTACCTTCTTGTTGGTTCTGGTATTGATGATACTGTCACCCTTTTTCAAGGTTCCCTGATAGGTCCGAACATAGGTCAGCTGACCATAACGGCCATCTTCAAGCTTGAAGGCCAGAATGATAAGAGGATCTTCGTCATCATTGGATACCGGAAACTCATCTTCTTCTTTTTCCAGATCAAGGGCAATGTTTTCAACATCTGTTGGACAGGGAAGATACGCATTAACCGCATCCAGAAGAGGCTGAACTGCTTTGTTTTTGTATGCAGAACCAATAAAAACGGGAGAGAAATCAAGGGCCAGGGTACCAGCCCGCACAGCATCCTGCACCAGCTGAGGATCAATTTCGACCTCTTCCAGAATGGCCTCCATCAGCTCTTCTGAAAACATGGAAACAGCATCAAGAAGCTCTTCGCGCTTTTCGTCGGCCTTATCCTTCATCTCGGCAGGAATCTCTTCCTCACGAATCTCTTCACCATTTTCGCCATCAAAATAGAGCGCTTTCATAGTGACCAGATCGACAACACCTTCAAGATCATTCTCAAGACCAATGGGAATCTGCATCATATGTGCGTTTAATCCCAGTTTTTCCTGAAGCTGTCCGGTAACCCGCTCCGGATTGGCACCGGTACGGTCACATTTATTAATAAAGGAGATACGGGGCACATTGTAGCGATCCATCTGCCTGTTGACAGTAATGGACTGCGACTGTACACCACCAACTGAGCAGAGAATAAGCACAGCACCATCAAGTACACGAAGGGCCCGTTCCACTTCCACGGTAAAATCAACATGACCTGGAGTATCAATAATGTTGATATCGTTCCCCTTCCAGTTGCAGTAAGTAGCTGCTGACTGAATGGTAATACCACGTTCTCTTTCCAGTTCCATGGAATCCATCTTCGCCCCAACGCCGTCTTTTCCTCGTACATCATGGATGGCATGGATCCTGTCAGTATAAAACAGGATGCGTTCGGTCAAAGTGGTTTTCCCTGAATCAATATGGGCACTGATCCCGATATTCCGCACATTGCTTAAATCTACACTCATATCTACTAACCTCTACCAGATTCTTCTTGCCGGAAAAACCCGGCTCAGCTCGTATACGAGCCAAAAAATGAAATAAAAAAATAAGGAGTCACAGCACACTGCAACTCCTTATCCAACAATTAACCTTTATCTCCTGCCTTTCCTCTCTGCTGCTGACAACAAACACCTTGCAGCAGGCAAGGCAAGAAAAACTACACATACTACCTTATTAAGCAAATCAGGGGAAGAGTTTTTTTCTGCAGCCTTGAAAAAGACCACTTACAGGCGGCAAAACAACAACATTCAACGACAAAACATCAAGATAATCAGAAACACCATTCAGGAAGCAGACACAACTGAGGCAACAGTCCGCAGCAGATCGGTAAAATCAAAGGGTTTATTTATCACACCTGCAAAACCATACTCCGCAAATTTCTCCATCACCGGATCGGCATTGTCCCCACTGCTGGCAATCACCTTACTCTTCTTGTGCAACAGTGTCAGTTCTCTGGCAGTATCTACTCCGCCCATACCATTAGGGATATTAAGATCCAGTATAGCCACATCAAACTGTTTCCCCGTATTTAATCTTTCTCCGTAGAGTTGTATAGCCTCCTCTCCATTACCAACCAGCACAACCTCATAGCCCCCCAAAGTCAGCATCTGCGCTATGATATCTCTGATAGATTCTTCATCATCCATAACAAGAACCCTTCCTTTTTTACTCACCACCGAAGGACTTTCCTCCTCATCCACAACTGTCTCTACAATTTCACCTTCAGGTGGAGAAGCAACAAGGTAAAAGGTAAATGTGGTGCCACTGTTCTCAACCGATGCAACCGAAATAAATCCCTTATGGCGCTTGATAACAGAGTGTACCGTAGCAAGCCCTAAACCACTGCCCTGATTGCTATCACGGTTTTTTGTGGTGAAATAGGGGTCGAAAATATTATCGATGATCTCCTCGGGTATACCGAGGCCGGTATCTGTTATCTTTACCTGGACAAAATATTCCGCCTTCAGGGCTGCAATTTCGCCATTATTGGGGAAATTGGAACAGCTGATGTAAATCGATCCACCATCAGGCATGGCCTGCTGACTATTTTCCAGCAGATGGGTCAATGCCTTTCTGATCTGTTCGTCATCGATCTTGGCACGCCAGAGATCTTCAGAAAAGCGATATTCGACACAGATTGTACTGTCTGTAACAACAGAATCGACAGTCTCTATAATAATTTCATCCAACGAAGCAACACTGCAAACCGGTGCCGTTTCTTTAGAAAACTGCTGAAGTTTCTGGGTAAGTTCTTTTGCCCGCAACGATGCCTCTTTGGCAGGTAACAAATACGGATATGCAGGGTTTTCCTGATCAATACTGGCCATACCCAGACTGATATTCCCTAAAATAGCAGTGATTATATTATTAAAATCGTGGGCAAGCCCACCAGTTAATATTTCAATGGACTGCAGCTTCTGGCTTTCCAAAAGTTGTTCCTCCATCTGCTTGCGCTGGCTGATATCCTCAACAACCCAGACAACCCCCTTCTTTAAATCAGGTGGCGACTTTGTATCAATAGCCTTCCCTGACAATACACACCACAATGGCTCGCCATCTTTCTTACACAACTGGTACTCAACGGTTAGCGGTTCTTTAGAGATCAAAGCCTCATAATATCTCACCCCAAACTCCTGAAAGCGTTCTTCAGTAAGATGAAACTGCCGCATATCTGCTCCCTGCAGCTCTTCCGGAGTTGCATAGCCCATAAAATCTGCAAGCCGCTGGTTGCAGCGTGCCAGCACCCGACCTCCCTTGAGAAGCATAATGCCAGCCATGGAGTTTGAAAAAATCGTCTCAAATTCATTGGTTCGCTGCACAAGTTTCTGCTCGGAAACACGCAGTGACTGAATATGAGTAGCATTTTTGATGGTTGTGGCAGACTGATTACCGAGAATCTGGGCCAGAGACTTCTCATCACCTGAAAAGATTTTTTTTGTACAGGTATGACCGATGATAACACCAAAGAGTTTCCCGTTATGCATCATGGGAACAGCAATTGCCGAAGTAATGTTATTTTGTGGAATAACATCGGGGATGGAGAACCGTTTTTCTGTCTGAAAATCATCCACCACTTCAATACGCTCACTCTCCAATACAATCCCCGGCAAGCCCACTCCCCTGCAGACAGTAAATGTACCAACCATCTCCCTTGAGAATCCCAATGTATCGTGAATCATCAAGGTACCCGGACTTTCTGTGACCAGAAAAAGAGTCGTAAAATCAAGTGCGAGCAGATCTTTAAAAAGCTTCAGGCAATTATGATAAACCTCACTCAACTCGATCGATACACCAAGTATAGAAGAAAAATCTGCTATCTGACGAAATAGAAGATGATGCTTCTCCTGACGCTGTTGCAGTTCAAGGACCTGTTCCTGCAGCTGCTTGTTTTTTCCTTCGAGCTTCTCTACTCTATCCATAGCTTCTCTATACAGATGAACCAAAATAAATTCCCATCTTACCCTTTGTTAAAAGAAGCGTATCAAATAGAGCCACCTTCTGTCAAATTTAGTACCTTACTCCTGAATCCCTGTCACTCAATTCAGTACCGGCTTACCATTCCATTACGGTGTTAGTAAATGTTTTCGACTCTTCCTTGACTTTTCCCTCCTTCTTCCCATACCCTTAGAAGAGGCATTATCGGTATCAACCCCCACCCATGCAAGAGGAAACAAATTTATGCAGGATGTGATGACCATCTGCAACTATTGCGGCTGTGGCTGCGGTGTATATCTGCGAGTGAATCAGAACCGGGTTGTGGGCTCATATCCCAGTAAAAACCACCCCATCACCCAGGGAAATCTCTGCTCCAAGGGATGGCACCTCCATGAATTTATCCATTCCCATAATCGACTGACCGAACCGCTCCTGCGAAAAAACGGCCAACTGCAGGAGGTGAGCTGGGACGAGGCTCTGGACTTCACGGCCAGCTCTTTACAACAAACAAAACAGGACCATGGCGCCGATGCCATAGGAGTACTGGCCTCAGCCAAATGCAGCAATGAGGAGAACTACCTGCTGCAGAAACTCACCCGGGCAGGCCTTGGCACAAACAACATCGATCATTGCGCCAGGCTCTGACACTCTTCCACCGTGGTAGGTCTTGCCACAAGTTTCGGATCCGGTGCCATGACCAACTCCATTGGCGAGCTGCAGGATGCTGATGTCTTCCTGGTCACCGGTTCCAACACCACAGAAACACATCCACAGATTGCCCGCAATATTCTCCAAGGTGTTGACCAGGGAGCACAGCTCATCGTGATCGATCCCAGAAAAACAGATCTTGCCAAACAGGCCCACATTCACCTTGCCCTGCGTCCCGGAACGGACATAGCCCTGATTAACGCTATGATGCGTATTATCATTGATGAAAACCTGGCCGACGAGTTGTTTATCTCCATGCGCACCGAAAATTACGAGGCCCTGCGTGACTTTCTCTTTCGCCTGGATCTTGACGAAATTGCCGCTATAACCGGAATTGAGCTGAAGACGATCCGGGATGCCGCCTGCATTTACGCCAGGAGCAGTAAATCAGTCATCTGCTACTGCCTAGGGGTCACCCAGCACTGTTGCGGCACAGACAATGTCCAGACAGTTGCAAACCTTGCCATGCTCACCGGCAATGTAGAAAAAGAGCATGGTGGGGTTGACCCCCTTCGCGGACAGAACAATGTTCAGGGCGCCTGTGACATGGCAGCCCTGCCGGCAGTCTTACCCGGCTACCAGGCCATTACCAACCTCGACACCTGTACACGATTCAGAGAAGTGTGGAAGAGAGAGATTCCTCAAAATCCGGGCTTGAGCCTCACCGAAATGACCCATGCCGGGGCCGACGGGAATATACGGGCCATGTTTATCATGGGGGAGAACCCTGTTCTCAGTGATCCGCATCTCAAGCAGGTGGAGAAGACATTAACGAACCTTGATTTCCTCGCAGTCTCAGACATCTTTCTCACCGAAACAGCATCCCTGGCTCATGTAGTTTTCCCTGCTGCTTCCTTTGCTGAAAAAAACGGCACCATCACCAATTCAGAACGACGGGTACAACTCTGCCAGCAGGCCATCAACCCCATTGGCAACTGCCGACCTGACGGTGAAATCATCATGGAACTTGGCAGGCGACTGGGCTGCCCTGGAATGGACTTTCAGTCACAGGCCGAAGTGATGGAAGAAATCAGTCTCCTCACTCCCATCTATGGAGGAATGCACTATGATCGCCTCCAGGAAAACTGGGGATTGCAGTGGCCCTGCTGGAACCGGGACCATCCGGGCACAAAATTCCTTCATAAATATTATTTTTCCAGGGGAAAGGGCCAGTTTACCGTCACCAGACATCAGGAACCAGCTGAACGAACGGAAAAGCACTATCCTTTTACACTGCTCACCGGCAGGGGCTCCTATCACCATTATCATACCGCCACCATGACCAGAAACTCCACTCGACTTGTACGCGAATACCCCGAAGCCCTGCTGGAAATCAGCAAAGAAGACTGTACAAAGTTACACCTTGCTGATGGAGATCTGGTTGAACTAAACTCCAGACGGGGAAAGGTACGGGTAAAGACCCAAATCACAGACCGGGTCCAGCCCGGAACAGTCTTTACCTCTTTTCATTTCTGGGAAGTCCCAATCAATCAACTCACCGTCGACGCCATGGACCCTCGTTCAAAATGTCCGGAATTCAAAGTCTGTGCTGTGGATCTGAAAAAGGTGTGCCATGATTGATCTCCGTGAACTGATCCTTCCCAAAGACCAGCTGCTTCCTTTCCTGCGTAAGCTAAAAAAAGAGTCCCGTCTCATAGCCCCTGTGCAAAACAATTACGGAGACACCCTCTTCACAGAAATAGATGATCTTGATGCAGTGAAAATTGACCTGTGCCACCAACCCCAGGCCTCACTGAAACCCTTCCTCCTGCCCCAGCAGGAGATCCTTGCCAGTTACCGCAGCGACAACAAGGGATACAGGTTCTATGAACCCGAGGAAGAAGAGGATACAATCTACTTTGGCGTGCGATCCTGCGACCTGACCGCTGTTCTCTACACCGACCTTGTCTTTTCACAACCGGTAAAAGACTCCAGCTACTACAAGCGCCGCAACCAATCGACCATTATCACCATTGGCTGCAACCAGCCTTTTAGCAACTGTTTTTGTGAAGCCACAGAGAGTGGTCCCTACCTTGAATATGGCTACGATCTGCAGCTGATTGATATTGGTGAGGCCTATTTTGTCTCTGCGGGACGAAGCAAGGGGGCAGATATCCTGGACAAATGGTCCTATTTCTTCAGATCTGTGGAAAAAGAAGACAGGGAAAAACGATACCAGCTTCTCCTCGAAGTCCGTGGTAAATTTAATAAAAACATCCAGGTATCCCATGCCTGCCGCCTCCTTCAAGAGCATGAAGTTGAAGAACAGATCTGGCAACAGTTATCCAGTCGCTGTTATGATTGTGGAGGATGCGCCTATGTCTGCCCCACCTGCACCTGTTTTTCGGTGGACGACACACCCATTGACAGCAACAAGGGCTTGCGCCTGCGCAGCTGGGATGCCTGCACCAGTGCCGGTTTCACCAGAATGACAGGAGGACATAATCCGGTTGACCGCAGACAACATGCACTGAAGCGCCGCTTTCTCCATAAACTGAAATTTGATTTTGCGGAACATGGAAAACCCTCATGCACTGGCTGTGGCCGCTGTATTGATATCTGTTTTGGCGGAGTTGATATCACCTCTTTTATACGGCTGCTCGTAAAGGGGGAAAGAGCATGAAAGAAATCTTTATTCCAGACCGCGCTGTCATCCGTGAAATATTGAACGAGAATAAGCAGATCAAGACATTTCGCCTGGAACTCCTGGACAAAACGCATCCCTTTAGCTTTCGTCCCGGCCAGTTTCTTATGCTCTCTGTCCCCCACTGTGGAGAAGCAGCGATTTCCATATCCTCATCACCCACTGCCCTCCCCCTGATCGACCTCTCCATCCGAAAAGCCGGCAAGCTGACCACGGCAGTTCATGCATTGCAGGTTGGCGATGAAGTCGGCATCCGGGGACCTTTCGGTACATTCTTTCCGGTGGCTAACTTTCATGGCCGGGACCTTCTTTTTGTTGCCGGCGGCATTGGTCTGGCCCCGTTAAAAGGGGTTATTGATGTCTGCCTCTTCCAACAGGAACTGGAAGAAAACCCGGTACAGCAAATCACCCTCCTCTACGGCAGCAGAACAGTTGCTGATATCGCCTTTTCCCAGGCCATAGAAGCATGGCGGCAGCAGGGTGTAGACTGTCAGCTCACCGTTGACATTGATGAACTGGACTGGCAGGACCATGTTGGGCTTGTCACTGACCTACTCAAACCAGAACTTCTGACAAAAGACACAACGGCCCTGATCTGCGGCCCACCGATCATGATTCGCTTTGTGATTGCTCAACTCTCAGAAATGGGGCTCAGCGACACTGCAATACTCACCACTCTGGAGCGGCATATGAAATGCGGGATGGGCCTTTGTGGCCACTGCCATCTGGATGGGAAACTGGTCTGCGTGGATGGGCCGGTTTTCACTTATGCAGCATTAAAAAATTTGCATGTAATGGAACTCAACTAATGAACAGTGAACAGAAATACAGCGTCACCTTTTTACCAGCCAATAAAAGTGTTCAGGTAAAAGGTGGCAGCAGTCTTATCAAAGCCGCCAGAAAATCCGGCCTGCACATCAATGCCTCCTGCGGTGGTGCCGGAGTATGCGGCAAGTGCAGAATCCTTATGGAAAAAGGTGAGGTCAGCGGCGGCAGCAGTGAAAAACTCTCCCAGGAAGACTTCAACAGGGGCTACCGCCAGGCGTGTATTGCCGAGATCAAGGAAGATATTGTTGTTCGGATCCCGGAAGAATCCTCACGACAAAAGGGCGGTCTCAGCACCGAGATCCCCAAACGCCACCATGCCAGAATGCATGTCTTTGACATGGAGAGCCTGAAAAAAGAAGACATCTTTTATCCCCCTGTGGAGAAACTCTGCCTGGAGCTTTCCCCACCCGACAGTCATGACAACCGGGCTGATATTGGCCGCTTGATCCAGGGACTTGCCGACCAGGAGGATAAACACCGGATGGTTACAGGGCTCACAGTCCTTCGAAAAATCAGAAGAGCCTTGCGGGAAAAAGATTTCCTGGTCACCGTCACCATTGAACAACCGGTAAACAACAAGGCCAAAAGTCATATTCTCAATATCCAGGCGGGCAGATGGAATCATCGCAATTTCGGCCTGGCTTTTGATATCGGCACCACCACCATTTACGGCGTTCTCATTGACCTCAACAGTGGACAGATCCTGGCAAAGAACTCCTGCTACAACCCGCAGATGAGCTACGGGGAAGATGTTATCGCCCGAATCATCTATGCCGAAAAGCCCAAAGGGCTAAATATGATGCATGAACTGGTTACCGATGCCATGAACAGTATCATCGACACAATGCTGCAAGCGGCCCAGCCCCCTTCAGACCCCAGTTATGGGCCCATCACCAGAGACGAGGTCAACTCCATCACCATCAGTGGTAATACGACCATGACCCATCTGCTTTTGCAGCTGGAACCTGACAACATCAGGCGTGCGCCCTATGTCCCGGTCTCCACATTTTTCCCCCCCATTCGTGCTGAAGATATCGGGCTCAACCTGCCCCACCACTGTGTGGCCCTTCTCTATCCCGCAATTTCAAGTTATGTGGGTGGAGATATTGTCGCGGGTGTCATGGGCTCTGGTATGTACCGTACAGAACTGCTGACTCTCTTTATTGATGTGGGAACAAATGCGGAAATTGTGATCGGCAACAGGGAATGGCTGGCCTGCGCTGCATGTTCTGCGGGCCCGGCCTTTGAGGGCGGCGGCATTACCCATGGCATGCGGGCAGTGGAAGGAGCAATCAGTGATTTTAGTATGAATTCCGAAACTCTGGAGCCGATGAATGTGACAATAGAAGGCAAAGCACCTTTAGGAATCTGCGGCTCCGGATTACTTATTATTATTGCCACACTATTTGAAAATAACATCCTCAACCCAAGCGGAAAATACCGAGATATCGACAACCCACGCATCCGGGAAGGAAGAAGCGGCAGGGAATATGTCATTGCCTGGGAGGATGAATGCGCTGCCGATCACGATATCGTGCTTAACGAGGTGGATATTGACAATTTTATCCGGGCCAAAGCGGCCATCTTTGCTGGCGTCACCACCCTTCTGGACCAGGTGGGTCTGCAGGTCAGCGACCTGGAGCAGATCATTCTTGCAGGTGGATTTGGTTCTTTTATTGATCTGGACAGTGCCATGAGCGTAGGATTACTGCCGGAAGTAGACCCGGACAAGGTCCTTTATGTGGGAAATGGCTCACTGATGGGAGCGTGGATGAGCGAACTCTCCAACCATATCAGAAGGGATGTGGTGGAGGTGGTACGCAAGATGACCAGCTTTGAACTCTCAGAGATCCCTGCCTTTAAAGATCAGTATGTTGCATCCATATTTCTCCCCCATACGGATCTCAGTCTTTTCCCCAGCGCCAGAGAACGGACGCAGAAAAGATGAGCTATCCTTTGTACAAAATCAGCGACCGGGAATCACAGCTTGGCAACAGATTCTGCCAGGACATATCCAACCTGATTCTGATAGGAGACTTTATACCACTCACCTTTTTCTAAAAGAACTTTAAGTTTGATTCCTGCCGGAATCCTAGCCAGGATATCAGCATAGATATTGTCTTTCATCTGTAAATAAGTCACCCCGACGGTGTTGACATAGAGAAGGAGATCACCTTGAGCAGAAGCATCTGCCGGAGGTGTAGCAACTTCCCTGCTCGCCGCTTCCGGCTCAGCACTCCAACGCTCTTTTTCCACCTCTGGTTCCGCTGCAGGCTTGGAGGCCGGCGGTGGCTCAGCAGCCACCGCCTGAACAACTGGAGGTGCTGGGAGGGGTTGCAATAACCCCATGGATACCAGAGTCGGGTCATCAATGCGGCCGGTCACATAGAGTTGATGGTCTCTCTGGTAATATTCAAGGGCAATCCGTGTCTGATTCCCCATTACTCCATCGGCGGGCCCCGGGTTATAGCGCCGCTGTATCAATATCTCCTGAACAGATTTCACCTGGGGAAAATATCTCCTTTTCACACCGGAATGTATTCCCCTGTATCTCCTTGATGAAGGTATCCAGCTCTTTAGATAACAGAAATAATCACTGGTGGTATAATCAAATGCCGCACATCTTGAATCTCTCGAACACCTTTGCGAACATTGGTGGACATCCTGTGCCTGGAAACGGGTATAATCAGCACCGGCACGCTGGGTATCATAGCTGATAGACATATCCACCGATGCAGGCTCAACTCTTCTTGTAAAACCCCTGTTTTTAGCGCCAGAAACCACTCCGTAACTTTTTCTGGCCGGATACGCTGCACTTTTCAACCAGCAGGAATGATCACTACTGTAGAAATCAAATGCCTGACACTGACTGGATCGCTCACATTCCCGGGCACATTCCTGAGCACTTGAAACCCTGAACTGGGTGTAATCCCCACCATTTCTCTGAGTATCAAACTCAAGGGTAATTGCCTCATACCCTTCAGCCTGTACAAGAGAGGCCAGAAGGCTAAAAAATACAACAAGAAAAATTCGCACCATTTGTTCACCTTTGTATTGGTATACACCGAAAAAATGTAGGCACCAGAACGGGCAGACCCGCCACAATAGCTTTTATTATAGTTCTCTCACATTTACAGGTCAACAGAAAAACATTCTATTAAACACAGCACTTACAATATAAGAACGAGTAAAGAGGGAAGAAGGGAAGAGGGATCAGAACAACACAATCTCTACTCCAGTTTGTTCTGGATTTTTTTTCAGCACTATGGGATAATGATGCAATTAGACAATAATTCTGATTCCTACCTGTTCATTTTAAGGGCCACCGCAAGTTATGAGACCAGAACTCCTTATTCCTCTTTTTTTTGCATGCTTTGCTGCCCTTGCCTGGTTTATCGGAACCTACAACAAATTCATCAAATACAGAAACAGGATCGAGGAGTCACTGAACAATATCGATGTATCATTAAAACGGCGTGCAAACCTTATCCCCAACCTTATCAAGGTTGTTGAGAGGTACGGCGAGCATGAAGATACCATTTACCGGGAAAAAACCAGACAATCTGCTATCCTTTCAGATCCAGAAAGAATTGCAGAAGAACACGAGATAACCAAAGGGATCAGTGGATTACTGGCCGTAGCAGAGGCTTACCCTGACCTGAAGGCAAGCGGAAATTTTCTTGACCTGCAAAAAAATCTGGATAGTATCGAAAAAGAAATTCAACAAATACGAAATATCCATAACAGTTACATCGGTAGATTCAATACCATGGTTGAATCTTTTCCTGCTTCACTCATTGCAGGAAAATTTTCTTTTCAGAAACTGGAATACCTCAACCTGGAACTGACCGCAGAACAAAGCAGCTCTGATATCTCTTTTACCCCCTGAAAAAGCAATCCACCAGCAACCCTGAACCCACGAGAAAAATCATGAACCAACACAGATATTTTTCCACTTTCCTCTGCTCTATCCTTGTTTCATTCCTCCTTTTCGGCTGTTCCAGCACCTATTATGCAACGATGGAAAAAGCAGGTGTCCACAAACGGGATATCCTGGTGGACAGAGTAGGAGATGCAAGAGACTCTCAGGAAGAGGCACAGGTACAATTTAAAGATGCCCTTGAACAGTTTGGCTCAGTGGTCAAACTGAAAGACACGAACCTGAAAAAAGCATACGAAAAACTGGACAAAG
>JAOZKX010000224.1 GCA_029935135.1 Desulfocapsa sp. | reverse complement strand
ATGGTGACCTGCAGGGCAGGGTAAACCCCATCCGGAGCAAGACCAAATAGGAAGATGCCCCACGGACTGCCCGTCTGAAGTCTTCGGGTAGGTTGCAAGAGGTAGCGAGTGACCGTTATCCCAGTGAAATGATCATGGTCCCGAAAGGGATACAGAATTCGGCTTATAACCCACTCTTTTTTTTCTTACTGCGCGTACTATTTTTTGTCCGTGTATCACTTTTTCAGGGAAGCACCTTGTATTGAATGGTTATTGCTGCTGCCATAATTCCTGCTGCAGGTAGCGGCAGGCGGATGGGACTTGATTATCCCAAACAGTTCCATCTCCTGGCAGGTGCCCCTGTTCTGGTCCATACTCTCCGACCATTTGTAAACTCTCCATCCATTGACCGGATTGTTGTTGTGGTTCCCGAAGAGCGGGTGGACTCCACTCGGCAACTCTTGCTGGATTATGCCTTTAACGAGTCAACTGTGCAGGTGACGGCAGGTGGCAGGCGACGGCAGGATTCTGTTCGTAATGGTTTGCATGCGCTTAGCGGGGATGTGGATGTTGTCCTGGTTCACGATGGTGCCCGACCATTGGTGGAGGTGGATTTAATTGAGCGCTGTTGCCGGGCAGCAGCCAAGTTCGGAGCAGCGATTGCAGCAGTGCCGGTAAAGGATACCCTGAAAAAGGGTGGCCCGGATCAGTCCATTCTCCATACCGTTGATCGGGAGAATCTCTGGCAGGCGCAGACACCTCAAGCCGTACAGGTCTCCCTGTTGCAGAGGGCGTATCAGGCCGCTGGAGACAGGGATGTGACCGATGAAGCATCACTTCTGGAACTGGCCGGTATTCCGGTGCAGTTAGTAGAAGGATCTGAGACAAATTTGAAGATAACCAGACCGGATGATCTGATTATTGCGGAAAAAATAATGGAACCTGTAATACAACCCGTTATGCGTGTGGGGCATGGCTATGATGCGCATCAGTTTGCCAGGGGGCGTGATCTGGTACTTGGTGGGGTAAACATCCCCTTTGAGATGGGTCTTGCCGGCCATTCAGATGCCGATGTTCTGACCCATGCCCTTTGTGATGGTCTGCTTGGGGCCATGGGAGAGGGTGATATCGGTGCTCATTTCCCGGATTCTAACCAGGATTTTAAAGATATTTACTCCATCAAGCTCCTGGAAGATGTGGTGCGCCTCCTCGGGGAAAAAGGTTTTTCCCTCGCCAATGCGGATGTGACGGTAATCTGTCAACAGCCAAAGCTTGCCAGCCATATCCCGGAGATGCGCAGGATTTTATCCACAAGTTGTGGGGTATCTGCAGCAGAGATCAATATAAAGGCAACCACCACCGAGAAAATGGGATTTACCGGGCGAATGGAGGGTATCAGTTGTCATGCTGTGGTCCTTCTGACAGGAAAAAAGGAGTCGGGAAGATGAAATATCCCATTAACAGGGAACGGCTGGCAAAAACATTTGTCACGCTCTGTGAAATAGACAGTCCATCCTGGCAGGAAAGGCAGATGGCGGATCATATGATTGCAATCTGCAATGAGCTGGGTGCAGAAGAGATCATTGAGGACAGCTCTTCTAAGGAAACGAATGCCGATTGTGGAAACCTGGTGATTCGTTTTCCGGGAACACTGGCCAAAGAACCGCTCTTTTTTGCCTGTCATATGGATACTGTGGAACCGGGCTGCGGTGTACAAGTCGTGCAGGCGGGAGATATATTCACTTCCAGAGGGCATACAATCCTTGGTGGTGATGATAAATCAGGCATCGCTGCCCTTGTTGAGATGATGCGTATCCTGCAGGAAACAAAAACTGCACATCGCCCTGTGGAAATCCTGCTCACCACCTGTGAGGAGGTGGGCCTGTTGGGAGCAAAGAGTTTTGACCACTCTCTTCTGCTGGCAAAGAGTGGTTATGCCCTGGATTCAACCGGTATCGACCGGGTGATTGTGGGAGCCCCTGCCGCCAATCGTTTGAAAATTCAGGTGCATGGTATTGCAGCCCATGCGGGTTTGAATCCGGAACAGGGGGTGTCCGCATTTTGTCTGGCAGCAAGAGCCATTGCCGACCTTCGTCTTGGGCGACTGGATGAGCAGTCCACAGCTAATTTCGGGCTTATCCATGGAGGCGTTGCCACGAATATCGTCCCAGATCTGATCACCATAGAGGGGGAGGTTCGCTCCCATTCCGCAGAAAAGCTCGTTGATTATACCAGGGAAATAGAATCAACATTTCGTAATGTGGTGAAAAACTGGGCTGCCCAGGCAGGCGGTGTAAAGCAGCCGTCTGTGGATATAACAGTGAAAAAAGAGTACCCATCCATGTGTCTGGACAGTGAAGATCCTGTTTTGGAACGGGTGCAACGGGCCGGAGATATTCTTGAACGCGAAATTACCTTTGAGGTGGCAGGCGGTGGCTCGGATGCAAATATCTTCAACAGTTACGGGCTGAAAACGGCCATTATTGCCACGGGTATGGATAAAGTGCATACCACCGATGAATGCCTTGATTTGCGGGATCTGTACAGCCTGACGGAGCTTTTGCTGGCGATTGTGCTTGTCTGAGAGTGATTGAAATTAATGTTCACAAACACTCATCCCTCCTGTATTCACAGAAAACGGAACAAAGCCCTTGGTGTTCCAGAGCTGATTGCCATTGCTCTGGGCGGAATGATAGGTGGTGGCATTTTCACCATTCTTGGTATTTCTGTTTCAATGATTGGTGTGTTTACTCCGTTGGCAATCATCCTTGGCGGAATAATCGCCACTTTGGCAGCCTATTCATATGTCAAGCTGGCTGTGTATTACAAAGATGAAGGCGCCACTTACTCATTTTATAAAAGAACCTTTCCAGATTCTCATTTTGCTGCTTCCCTCATCGGCTGGTGGGTGGTTTTTGGCTATATCAGCACTCTGGCTCTCTATTCCTATACTTTTGCTTCGTATGCCATAAGTGAGTTCTCCTGTGCCAATAACGAGTGGATGCGTAAAGGCGTGGCTGGAGGTGTTATTCTTGTTTTTACCCTGGTTAATATCTGGAGCGTAAAGGGGATGGGGAAAATAGAAGATATCATGGTCTATACCAAAGTGGTGATCCTGATCGTCATCTCATTTGTGCTGATGAATAACAGCCAGACAACCCTTCCGCTATTACTGCAGAATAACAATCAGACCAGCATGTTTTCTATTCTGATTGTTGCCTCAATCACTTTCGTGGCCTATGAAGGATTCCAACTTGTTATTCATGCCATTAATGAGATGGATTGCCCTGAAAAGAATATACCCAAGGCCATCTATTCGGCCATATTTCTCACTATTCTGATTTATGTTGTGATCTCCTTAGGGGCTATTCTGGCACTTCCTTTTGCAGATATAATAGAAAACAAAGAGTACGCACTCGCTTCTGGTGCCGGGAGCATACTGGGACAGTGGGGGACGGATCTTGTAATTGTGGGGGCTTTACTGGCAACCAGTAGTGCTATCAGCGGGACTCTTTTCGGGGCCTCAAGACTCATGGTTGTTATCGCCAGGGATGGTTATTTTCCCAGGCTCTTTGCCCGGCAGATCAACACTATTCCAGTGTATGCAATTCTCTGTATGGCACTATTTGCATTTCTCCTGGTCCTGGTCGGCAGCCTTGAGCTGATCCTTGAATTTGGCAGCGTAACATTTATACTGGTCTCATTGCTGATGACTATTGCCAACTTTAAGATCAGAGATCTAACGAATTCTTCTCTCATCATCACCATACTGGCTTTCCTGGCTCTTCTGTGCGGGATGCTTTCAATTCTCTACTTTGAGTTGACGCATCAGCCGCAACAACTGGTGTTTATTGCCGGACTGTATATTGTACTCACGATCTGTTCATGGGGATATTCACGAGTAAGGCCCAAGCAAGAGAGTTGCTGACGGGGACACCCATTCGCGCGATATGAGGCTGTGGTTGCGCCTGCTCCAGCATAAATGAAGTTGTTCTATCCGATAGGATACTTTTTGGACAAGTTTCAGGGGCAGTATATTTTATTGCTTTCTTCGATTATGTATATTGCTCCGACAATCTTGTACTTTCTACCTCAAAACTCAAAGATACATATACTGTCCCCTGAGCTCGTTACGGATTGGATCTCTCAGGAATGATGTGTTTTTCACTTGAACCATTATTGTTTCTTTATTTGGTTTATGGTATTGTTTCCCATTGACTCAAATTTGGGCATCATACAAAATATATTACGCTATTTTGCCGAAAGTGTAAGCTCTGGAGATTGTCATTAATGGACAAAGAATAGTTCAATCCTTTGTCAGCATCGCCACTCTGTGGTGCTTGCAATTCCCGGTACATGCAGCAGCGATAGAGAGACCAACGTGAAATGTATTGTTAAACCATTCCTTATTGCAATATTGTTTGTTTTATTTATTGGGAGAGCTGCAGTAACTGTCCAGGCTGCTGTTCCGAGCAATGATTTGTTTGTTGATGCAGAGGCAGTTGTCGGTTCTGCCGGTTCTGTCCCGGGAG
>JAOZKX010000015.1 GCA_029935135.1 Desulfocapsa sp. | reverse complement strand
CGAAAAAAAAATAGGTAAAGTATATAAGCAGGTAGAGTTTGAGACGGGATCCCCCGTTGAACTACAGGATCTGCAGGTACGTTCTTTTGCCGTTTCCCACGATACTGCCGATCCCGTGGGATATCTTATCAACGATGGCACACATTCTATTGCCTGTTGTACAGATACTGGAAAAGTATCACATCTTGTCAGTCGTCGACTTCAGGGATGTGATGCCCTCATTCTTGAATTTAATCATGATCCGGAGATGTTGAAAAACGGTCCCTATCCGCTTTTTCTGCAGCAGCGGGTTCGCTCCAGCCAGGGTCACCTCGCCAATGAAGATGCTGCTGCTTTTCTGGCAACTCTTCTCCATGACAGGCTACAGCATATTCTTCTTGCCCACCTGAGTGAGACCAATAATCATCCCGATCTTGCCTTACAAAGTGCTGCAGCAGTACTGGACAGGGAACAGGCCTGCACACTTTTGGCGGCAAGTCAGGATGTTCCTACGCCTCTTTATGAATTGAAGTAAGGCATGTGCCGGAATCTCTGTTGACTTACTCTGGAAGCTGTGTCAGAATTATCAGTATGGATATCCTTAGAAAGAAGAAAATTTCCAGTCCTCTGCTCTTCCTGTTTGTTCTCTTGTTTGCGTCGGTGGTTTCTGCGAGTTCAGCATTTGATTTTGTTGACAAGGACGGTGATCTGCTTGCTGATGCGCCCATGACTGCAGATACACGCAGTCCTGATGTGTTGATCTATACAACCTCACCCGAAGCGGAGAAGAAAAATCTTTCCGTCCGTCATGCCGGGCTTATGGCTTTTATTGCCAAAGAAACAGGGAAAAAAGTCGTCTATCTGGAGACTGAATCGGCTCTTGAGGAGATTGAAAAAATGCGGGATGGTCAACTGCATATCGCCGGATTTTCCACTGGCAATGTTGGCTTTGCTGTAAACATTGCCGGATTTATTCCTTTTTGTGTGAAGGCAAAATCCGAGCAGATCATGGGCTATCATTTGCAGATTATTGTGAGCAGCAAAGGAACATATCGTTCTCTGCAGGATTTAAAGGGGAAAGTGCTGGCGCATACCTCAGCCACATCCAACTCAGGTAATATTGCCCCGCGAGCATTGCTGCCAAAATTTGGTCTGCTGCCGGATGATACCTATCAGGTCATCTATTCCGGAAGCCATAAAAAATCCATTATGGGGGTTGTGGATGGAATATATCCTGCGGCAGCTGTTGCCTCCAGTACCTTACAACGGATGATACAGGTGGGTACTATTACTGAAAGTGATATCCGTATCTTGTACACCAGTCCCCAATTTCCTACTTTGGCAATGGGGTATGTGTATGATTTGGCTCCTGGTCTTATTGAACAAATCTGTTATGCCTTTCTTGAGTATTCTTTTTCTCCGGAAACTGTAAAAGCCTTTAAGGGGGCAACCCACTATCTTCCCATTTCATATAAGGATGATTGGGAGATTATACGGCATATCGCAGAGTATAACGGCTATAGCTATACGACTGACGGTTTGCAGAAAATGCTGCAAAAGAAACAAAAATAACTATCGATTACCACATATGTTTAAATCAATCAGCGCTCGTATTGCTGTTCTTTTTCTCCTTCTTGTTCTACTGCCCCTCGTAATTCTTGGTGCCTGGTTTTCCCTGCAAAATTATAAATCTCTTACAAAACAGCTTATTGCCAGACATCAGCATGAGGCGCTCTATCATGGCGGTGAGGTCCGTGAACGACTTGCTGCTTTTGTCCGGGATCTTGAACTGTTAAGTGATATTTTATCTCTTCAGGGTGGAGGAGATGCACATAAGTTTGTTCTGCTGAAAAGTTTACAGATGCATCAGCCCCTTTTTGTTGAACTTTCCCATATCGATAATAAGGGAGAGCAGCTGTTTATAAGAACCTTGCAGGAAAATATTGTTTTGGAAAATGTCACTGATGCCGGGAAGATTCTGGCTGAAGTGAAAGAGAGGCAACAGCCCGTTTGTGCAATTATCCAACAGAGCAACTATCCACAGACTCTCTTGTCTATTTCAACTCCCGTCTTTTTCCTCAATAATACATTCGTTAATGGTGCGGTCAGTGCACAGGTTAATTTTTCAAGTCTGACGATGTCTTCCAAGCAGCATAAAGATATTGAAGATATTCAGATAGGGCTCTATTTGCCGAACGGCAGGAAAATTTCCGGAGATTTATTTGAGATCCCGCCGTCAGTTTCCCTTCCTGCCATTTTTAAAGAGACAACGGCTTCCAAAGGGCTGATTGTTGCTGATCGTCTCCTTGGCATCTGTCCCATAGAATTTTATGGGAGTAGGTTGTATGTTGTTATGAACTCTGAACTCAAGAGTGTACTCTCTTCATTTTATCACTCCCTGAACCTGCTTATCGCCATTATTTTTCTGGTATTTATTGCCTCACTCTTTACAGGTTTGTTTTTTGCTAAAAAACTACTGACAATTCCACTTCTTTCTTTGTCTCATGCTGCCAGAGAAATAGGGAAAGGTGATCTGACAAAACGGGTGGACCTGTCAGGAGACGATGAGTTCAGTGAGCTTGCCAATACTTTTAATGGAATGGCAGAGAGGTTGGAAGAAAGTCTGAAATCACTGGAGCGAGAGTCTGCTCAGCGTAAAAATGCTGAAGAAGAGGCGCATCAGGCAATGATCCTGGCACAACAGGCCAATGAAGCGAAGTCTATGTTCCTGGCCAATATGAGTCATGAAATCCGGACGCCGATTAACGGCATTATGGGAATGACGACCTTGATGCTTAATTCCGGACTTAGTAATGAACAGCAGTACCGTATGGAGCTTGTCAATAGATCAATCAACCGACTACTTTCCATCATCAGCGTTATTTTGGATTTCTCTAAAATTGAATCCGGGGATGTTGTCCTTGAAGAATCCACTTTTGCCACGCAAGAGCTTGTGGAGGATGCTTTACAGATTGCCAGGCTTGAGGTGAATAATCAGCAAATTCGTTTTGCAACTGTGATCAGCGAGAATGTTCCAGGGAAGCTGCTGGCAGATTCAGGCAAAATCCATCAGGTTCTCTTGAATCTTCTCTCTAATGCTGTCAAGTATACCAGTGTGGGAGAGATAATTGTTACAGTGGATTGTTTTGCAGCTTCCGGAGGAAGCTGCCAACTTCAGATATGTGTATCAGATACGGGAGAGGGGATCCCTGAATCAGCAAGGGAATCTATTTTTGATCCATTTATTCAGGCAAATGAAACAAGAAAAACATCGGCACGCAGAGGGGCAGGGTTGGGACTTGCCATCTGTGAAAAATTTGTCATCCACATGGGCGGTAATATATGGTTTGAGGAGAATAAACCGCTTGGAAGCAGCTTTTATTTTACCTGCCAATGTAAAGATGTCGAGGAAGGTAATGCCCAAAGAGAGGGAGGGGCTATTGTCACAGGAAAAGCTGACATGCATGATTCACTGGCTGGAATCTCCATTTATATTGCAGAAGATGAGTTTATCAACCAGCATATGCTTTCATCATATTTAAAAGAGATGGCTGCCGATATAGTTGTGTGCAACAATGGGCAGGAGCTGTTAGATCAGGTGCAGGTAAAAGAGCCGGATATTATTCTAATGGATATACGAATGCCAGTAATGGGAGGGCTAGAGGCAACAGAGCGGATCCGTGCTGCTGAAAAGAAAGATGGAAAAAGACATGTGCCCATTATTGCCCTTACAGCCCATGCAACACTGGAGTTTAAAGAAAAATGTTTTGCGGCTGGAATGGATCATTATCTGACGAAGCCAATCGAATTAGCAAAAATGGTTAGACATATTCTTGATCTACACAGAAAACATTCCAATATTTGTTGAATGGTTGTCCCCTGTGAGGGAATTTGCAGAGCCTACGGGAGGCGAATCCGTTTCTCTTTTTCCAGCTCCGGATTCTTTTTAAAGAGAAGGATGGTCTTTCCTATAACCTGAACAAGATTACTGCCGGTTGCAGATGACAGCGTTGCTGCGGTTTCGTGACGATCTGCAGGACTGCTTTTACCAACTTTGACCTTGATCAGTTCATGGCGGCTGAGTTCAAGGTGGGTGGCCTTGATGATTTTCTCAACCAGGCCATCTTTTCCCACGGCTACAACCGGAGTGAGTGAATGGCCAAGACCTTTTAAAAACTTTTTTTGTTTAGAGCTCAGCTCAGCTATTTGACAGGTTTCTTCTGTGTTTTCCATGAGTTTTATACCTTCCTGATTATCCGATTAAATTTTTGACTATTTCATATCCGCCAACATAGGTTCCAATGGCAGAACCAAGTCCTGTGAACAAAAAGACTAGAAAAAGACGGAGAAGCTTATTACGCCACCATCCCTTGATTGAGCCCATATCCTCACTAACTGTCTCAAATTCTTTAACGACGGGAGGGCAATTCATCACTTGAACAAATGCAGCCACATAACCGGCACCAATAACAGGGGTCAGGCTGGTAATAGGGGCTGCAAGAAAAGCAGTTATTATAGTAAGTGGGTGGGCAAGCGCCAGGATGCCACCAAGTGCAGAGGGAATGCCGTTTGCAACTATCCAGTAGAGCAGGTTGGCACCCGCAACTGCCGCACCTTTTTGAAAGCCGATAGCAAAGAGGGAGCCAATAATTATAATAGGAATGGACCAGCCGGCAAATTTCCACATCTTAGAGATGGGTGGAATAGTGGAAATTGTCTCAAGTTTGTCGCTATGGTCTTCCTGGAAGAGGGAAATAATTCCTTCAACATGGCCAGCGCCAACAACTGCAACAACTTGCTTTCCTGCTGCTGATTTTATTTTTTCAGCAAGGTAGATATCTCGCTCATCAATAAGAACCTTTTTTACATCCGGTAACACATCGCCCATTTCACTCATCAGTTCAGAAAGGACATCTTTCTGTTTGAGTTCCGCAAGTTTTTCTTCACTGATCTCTGTGGAGTCAAAAAGGCTGCCAAAGAGTGTTGCCAACAAATAGCCTTTTTTAAAAAATGAAGTGGATTTCCAGGCGCGTCTGAGAGTGACACGAATATCACGATCACAAAGTGCTATGGGGATATCTTTTTCTTTGGCACTGTTTGCAGCTGCCAGGAGTTCAGCACCCGGTTGCACACCAAGTTGTGCACCAAGTTTTTTTTGATAAGATGCCATCAGCAAATTGATCATCAAGGTGGAAAGCTGCTTGTTTTTGATGATCTGCTTTAAATCCAGTTCCTGCCATTGCTTTTTTTTTGTGAGTGCCTCATATCGTTTGTCATCAAGCTCAATACAAACGCAATCGGGAGATTCCTGGCTAATGACCTGCTCAACTAGATCTATGGATTCCTGTGAGATATGGGCAGTACCAATAAGAAGGACGGTTTTGTCCTCATGGTTGATCTGGTGGACATCAGAAGGGTATTCATGTGTTGGAAATGCGTGCGTTGTCATATGATAATAGAAAAAAGGATAATTAAAAAATCAATGTTGAATAGTAAAACAGGTAACCGTCGGCAACCCCTTTTACCATAGAGCACAGTTGGATTGGAAGAAGGAAATTCTGTCAACGAAAAAAGGGGGAGCAGCAGACTGCCTGGAGGTAGCCTGCAACGATCTGTTTGTCTGCGGGGATGTTCTTAGACATTTTTGATTTTGAGTTTTGTCCCAGGCTGGATACGATTGGATTTAAGATTGTTCCAGTCCATAATCTGTTGAGTGGAGAGATTAAAGCGTCTGGCGATGGTCCAGAGAGAGTCGCCGCGACGTACTTTATACCAACTGACCTGTGTACTCTTTTTCTCTTTCCTGACCAGTGCAAATTTTTTCTGTTGTGAGAGGACAATCAGGGAAGAAACTGAAATGTCGGCAGGTTGTACAGGAGGCGTTGCCTGTGCCACTGTTTTCTGCTGTTTGGCAGGGCTACCACCACCCTCGATATAGAGAGAAAGTTGTTGGCCAGCTCTTATTTTATGAACACTTTTCAGGCCGTTCCAGGCGACAATGAGCTCTGGAGGGACATTGTATTTGGTGGCAATTTTCGAAACAGATTCACCGGGCTGAATGGTATGGAGAATGAGATCTTCAGCAGCAATCTGCCCCTGGCTTCCTTTTGGGGCCAGGCGGTAGCGAACAGTGCTATAAGGAATACGAAGATGTTTACCGGCAATAAGATTACTGTTGCGCAGATTATTGACTTTTAAAAGGGTTGTTTTGTTAATTTTATAACGTCGGCAGATTTTTGACAGCGTATCTCCCTTTTTTATTATATGCGTTTTATACCCTGTGCTGACCACGCTGTTCAAGCGGGATAGATTGGCCTGGGCCAAAGTTTTTGTGCCAGGTGGAATTTGCACATCGTAATGGCTTTTATTTAAGGGGGTACGGCCTGTTTTCAGCTCCGGGTTCAGTTTTTTTGTTTTTTTGCTGTTCACATTGCAAAGCAATGCCACCGCATCCAGGCTGAGACCAGGTCCAACGCGCAGTGTCTCGTAATCAAGAGCTGTCTGATATTGTATATTGTGGAAACCATATTTCTCAGGTTCCTTGGCGATGATAATGGCAGCTATCAGTTTTGGAACATATCGTTTGGTTTCCAGTTTCAGATAACGATGCTGGGCAAGACTCCAGAAGTCATCAGCCTTATAGCGTTTCATGCCCCGTCTGATTTTCCCGGGACCGCCATTGTAGGCAGCAACAGCAAGATGCCAATCGTCGAAATCAGCGTAGAGGTCTGATAAGTAGGCCACTGCAGCTTTTGTTGATTTCTCAGCATGCCGTCTTTCGTCCACATATTTATTGATCTTCAGGTGGTACTGTCTGCCTGTTCCTTTCATAAACTGCCACAGGCCTACGGCCTTTGCCCGTGAATATGCTCGCTGGTTAAAGCCACTTTCAATCATTGCCAGATAGGCGAGATCTTCAGGAAGACCAGCTTCACGAAGTTCTCTCTGGAACATGGGAAGGTATTTGCCGGAGCGTGAGAGCCATTTTGCGACATGTTTTTTTTGCTGATTTTGGAAAAGATCCAGATACACCTGGACCTGTTTGTTCATGACAATGGGAAAATCGTAGGTGGTTTTTTTTTCGTAATTGCTGAGGGGAACACTTGACTGGTTCCAGGCACCGGTATTGCGAAGAGCATTAAGCTCTTCTGTCAGACATTGCTCTGTTTCTGCTTTGACCAGTAGTAATGCAGGGTCTGTAGATATAGAACTTACAGGGGATGCAATTTGACCGGAAGGAAGGGGGTATACGACAGTGGAAGTTTTTTTTGAGCCGCATGAGGAGAGAGCAAGAGCGATGGCAATCAGAAAAAAGTTCTTTGAAATTGATTTGAAAAAATGATGCATAAATAAACCAATTGAGGAAAAAGTTTGAAGACCATCACCGGTAAACAGTAAATGTACAGGGATTGTTTTCAGTAGCCTTGTGCAGGCATAAATGACCTTATAAAATTATTTACAAGGCACCAAAAGCATGTTGAGATATATCGTTGAAAACAGTACACTCTCAACAAACGATTAATTAAACTATAGGCAATAATAAATTGCAACAAATAATAGCAGTCGTTACACATCTAAGTCACTATTCTAGCACAATTAGTATTGTTGTCAGCGATTCCTCGATAAATTCGATTTAATTCTGAACCTTTTCCTATGTTAAAGAAGTTATTTATTTTCCTTATAATGCTTGTCTTTCTTGCTGTTCTGGCAGTGGCTGGAGGGGTGTACTGGTTAGTAGCTCTTCATCCGGGAGAAGAGATATCATCAGGGAACATCCAGGCCATTCTTGGCAAAGAAAGTCCTGTTTTTTATAGTGACGGAAAAACTCCTCTCGGAGTATTTTTTCATGAAGCGCATAGGCAGTATGTTACCTGGGAGCAGATTCCGAAAAATTTTGTTAACGCCCTGGTAGCATCTGAAGATAACCGCTTTTTTGAACATTACGGATTTGATGCGATATCCATTGCCCGTGCCGCAGTGAAGAATTATGAGGCTGGGCGCGTTGTACAGGGGGGGAGCACACTCACTCAACAGACGGCAAAAAATCTGTTTAAACGTTCTGGCCGATCCTATGAGGCCAAACTGAAAGAATTACTCTATGCGCTCCGCCTTGAATACCATTATTCCAAAGGGGAAATTTTCGAATTTTATTCGAATCAATTCTATGTGCGTGGCAATGGGCATGGGTTAGGTGTTGCTGCACGGTATTATTTTGATAAAGAAGTGGAAGAGCTTTCTCTTTTGGAGTGTGCCTTTATTGCGGGCAGTGTGAAGAGACCCAACTACTATAATCCGTTCAGGCGTGTATCTGAAGAGGGGCAAAGGGAGGCACGGAGACGGATAAATGAGCGGGTTGCCTATGTGCTTGGACAGATGAAACAGCAGGGCATGCTCTCTGTAGAAGAGTATGAGCAGGCACGGTACAGTGATGTTATTTTTACCGAAGGTCAGGTTGGCTATGAGCTTGATTATGTTATGGAGATGGTCAAAGATGCCGTGGGAAGCTTGGAAGTACAGCAGGCTCTTGAGGAAAATGGGATAGGCAATCTGGCCACGGCTGGTTTAAGGGTTATCACCAGTGTTGATAAGGGATTGCAGAAAGATACTTTGTATGCACTGCGCAAGGAGTTGTCACGTGTAGATATCCGTTTGCGTGGGTATGATCATGAGGAAGTTCAGGAAGAACTGGCAGCTTTGGATTATCGGGGAGATCAGGAACTGAAAAAATCCTCCTTTCTGTTTGCCGATATAACGATGATTGAGCAAGGTCCTGATACTTTAAAGATCAGTGTGGATTTTACAGGCCGTGGACTTGGTAGTGGTGTTATCGATAATGAAGGGATTCGTCGCCCTCTGCAGGCCCTTGTGAAATGGACTCGCAACCGTTGGAGTGAGGTGAAGTCATCTGATAAGGTACTGCTGCTCAATGAGTTGCAGGTTGGGGATCGTGTCTGGGTGAGTGTCCGTGACATTGATATTGAAGGAAATGCCCTCCTGGATCTTGAAAGGTTCCCGAAATTGAAGGGTGGGGCACTGATCTTAAAAGATGGGAAAATTAAGGCAATGGCCGGTGGTGTTGAAAACAGGTTTTTTAACAGGGCCGTTGCAGCCCGGAGAACTATGGGGTCAGCCTTTAAACCTTTTCTCTATTCAGCAGCTCTGCAGCTTGGTTGGAATACGGCCGATCTTTTAAATAACGGTAGAGATGTTTTTGTTTATCAGGGCCAGTCTTATTTTCCAAGACCGGATCATCACAGCCCCTTTGCGCAGGTGTCCATGAGCTGGGCAGGTGTTAAATCTGAAAACCTGGCATCTGTATGGCTCTTGTACCATCTCTGTGACCAGTTGACTTTTGATGAGTTCGCAGAAGTTGCTCAGGCGGTTGGGCTCTTACCAAGGGTTCGAAATAATGAAACAGAGCCGTATAATGTGTATCGGACACGGATTAGAGATAGGCACGGCATTGTCTTGAATCGCACGATTCTGGAAAAGGCTGCTTACAATAAGGCAGTGAAAAATCTTGAAACAGATTTCCTCTTTGAGAATCTGGCAGAAGAGTATGATGTGCTGAAAAATCTTCACTATGGTTTACAATTTGATCGGTTTGCAGAGGAGATTGATGTTGCTTTAACTGATAAAGAATTAAAGAAGTATGAAAGAGATGAGCTGCTCCTGCGCAAGAAAATACTCCAGGTCAACTATTTATCCCTTGTTGAGCGGCAACAGCAGTTTGCAGACTTTCAAAAAAGGATAAGCACTAGTGACCTCGAAGAAGAAGATTCGATAGATCAATCATTTTTTGCTGAGTCAGCACTTTACTTTGATCAGGAGAAAGAAAAGTATAGTTTTGTGAAGAAAACACTGGCTGACGATTCTCTGGTTCGTGTTGATTACCAGCGCTTATCTGTATATCTGGGAAATTTACTGTTTGCTGCCGATATACAAAAATTCTGGGATGAAGTGCTGCTTGATTCTACCATAACCTCCTCAGCGCTCCGCCTGGTAACAGATCAGGTTCAACGGGATTTCCAGCATCTCTTGACTCTTTCCCCCTACAGTCTGGAAGTGTTGGCAGATGTTCATGACTTCAGGGTCCTGGTTGGTTTGCATTATTTGATTGAGTACGGTAAGGAAATGGGAATTCGGAGTACGCTTGACCCTGTTTTATCCTTTCCGCTGGGGTCAAATGTGGTGACATTGCTTGAGACTGTGCGCATGTATGAAGGGATGGTCACGGGAAGTGTCTCACTGGCTGGAGATGAGGAGACAGGGAATCAGGATTTAATATGCATTCTGGATCGGATTGAAACAGCTGAAGGGGAAGTGGTCTATAAAACAAAGTTCCGCAAGAAGAAACTTGTTTCCCCGAAAGTACGATTGGCACAGAATAGTATCCTTGAGAACATTGTAAAGTTTGGTACCGGTAGATTTGCAAAAAAACATGCCAGACTGCAGCAGGATCCCAGTGCAAAAGAGAATGGATTTACAGACCTTGACTTTGACATCCCACTTCTTGGGAAAACGGGAACTGCAAATAATTATACCAACGCCTCGTTCTTCGGTTATCTGCCGGCACCGTCAAAGGGGGGGACCGGAATGACCATTGAAGGCGGGTATGCCATTGGTACATATGTTGGCTTTGATAAAAATATGAAGATGAGAAGAAAGACGACAAGAATAACTGGATCAAGTGGTGCACTGCCGGCATGGACTGATCTGGTTAACAGTATCATGAAAGAGAAAGGCTATAGCAAACGACTCGACCCCGTGGACCTTTCGTTTTATGGACTCAGCCTGTTGCATGACGACCAGAAACAGATCAATCTGGCGGTGAAAAAAGAATCCGGAGGCCATGTACTCACTCCGGTACAGGAAATTGATGAAAAAAACAGAACGCGGCAGACTATTCTGACCTTTGGCACAGTGTACCCGACTGGTAATTTTAAAGCAGATCGATTTTTTATGCCGTTTTGGGGCGGTGAAGAGCATATTTTTGAAAGTGATTTATGAGCCGAATGTTTTCAGTTCTTGTTCACCGTCTTGAAATGTCGCTTTCTTAATGATATACCATAAGTGATTCTTATGGTAAGGGTTAATGTTTTTTGTTTTCCTGTCGATAACTTTGTTAAAGTACTCATTTTTTGAAATTCCAAACTTCTAAATAGATGTCACCATGAATATACGATATTCCAGTTTTCCAGTCATTTTCTGCTGTGCTCTTCTTCTTTCCGGTTGTCTTTTTGAGGAGAAGCGAATGGTCAATCCCAACCAATACAATCAACCAGCCCAACCGGGACTTGAAACTACAGAAAGCAGCCATTCCAAGGTTGTACAACCTGTTCCCCTGGCCACTGATGGCAATGGAAACATACTCGACTCAAACCAAGTTCAGGTTTACCGGGGTACGAATGGTGGTGCTGTTGCCCTTCCTGGTATGCAGTATGTGAATGATCGAATTTTTGAGTATGGACGAAAGCTTGATCTGTGGAAAGAACTGGATAGTCAGTCGGTGGTGATGGAACTTGACGATGAAGCATCAGAAGAGATGGTTCGTTGTTTCCGTGACCTGCAGAAAGTATTGAATGGCTATAACAAACTCCATGAAGCCCTCTTGCAGCAGGATTTTATGGCTTCCTCTGACCTTATCTCAAATCAGGATATTTTGAACCTTGAACAGAGAGATATCGCTTTTCTGGAATCCAGTTGTGGGCGCCTGTTAAAAACGGGTGAGACAAAAGGGACTGGTTGGGAGAAAAGACAGAAAAAAGCAGATCTCCCCCAAATTGAAACCCTTATAGAACGATACGCAAGAAATGGAGAGTATGAAGAGGTCCTGCAGGTATGGGGACAGATACCCTCGTATCAATTGGACAGAGTCCATCTGAACACCCGTATTTCTTATGGTAATGCATTGATGGCAATGCATCAGGAAGAAGAATCTGCCAGGATATATCAGGAGATCGTTGACCTTATGTCTGCATCTGATGATCAGCGTACAGATATACTCTCTTTACGAAAGATTCTCGCAGATCTATATACCGCTTCTGGAAATTATGATAAGGCAGAAAAACAATATGCTGAAATATCAAATGATTATAAAGATCTTGCCAGAATTGAAGGGTGGGGGATTCTTCAGTTATCGATTCTCGAACGAAGTGAGACAGGAAGTCCAGAACTGCAGGAGTATTCATCCCTGTTAAGAAATTATCTTGGTTTTATTCCGGAACGAGATGGGTATAAACTTGTTTGGCAAGCCGATACATTTCTAGTGGATTACCCCTATTCGCCAGTATCTTCGAATGTGGATATTATTAAAAATTCCATCCTGGAACGGGCAGATAGGTGGTTGGAGCTCTTTCTTGCTGATATCGATATCATGGCGGAAGAAGAACGGTTTCATGATGCATTGATGAAGATGGAAACCATGCAGGAGGATATTCTCAGTGGTGAAAAACTTCTCCTGCTGCGGCAAAAAAGAGATGATTTAACCTTAGCCCAGGCCGTAAGCAGAGAAACCAAAAAGATTGAAAATATGCAGGCATTGCAGAAGCAATGGAACGATGCTCTCATCCTGATTGATAATGGGGAGTATGATGCCGCCATAGAAATTTTGACTGCCATGCTGGATTCCGAATATGCCCTGAAGGCTGATAAAAAAATAGCCGAGGCATCACTCATGTCCGCCAGAGCTGATCGAAGAGAAGCGGCAGATCTCTTTATTCGCTATACCAAGACCACCGATCTTCTTTCCCGAAAAAAACTACTCGTCGAGTCGCGACGCAGATTGGAGGATATTCTTATTAAATATCCCAATGTCAGTATCACCGATAAGGTGCTGGGGAATATTGAACGTGTCGAAAATGAGATGAACAGTATTGATCCCATGCTGATTGCAGAAGCTGACCAGGCGCGTGAGAATGAAGTCCTTGAAGAAAAAACTGAGGAAGATGTGGATACTATCTTTCAGGTTGATAATGAACCGATAATGCCACCTGCTATTGAGGAACAACCGCTGAAAGAATAAGGGGATGGGTATTGGGTTTCAGGTGTTGGGTTTTGGGTAAAAACGAAAGACACAGCCTTTAAAACCTAATACCTAACACCCAACACCTGACACCTATCTTTTCATCCTTTGCCTGACACCCGCAAATACTCTTCCATATGCTTTTCTGTCTCCTGGAGCCTTGCCACCAGTTGCTGTATTAACTCATAGATTATAGGCAGGTCATCATTCATCAGGGCCATTTGCAGAGTTCGTGGTTGAATAACGATAATTGCCACATCCTCATTAGCGATCACTGATGCGGACCGTGGCTCTTTGCTCAAGACTGCCATTTCACCGATAATTTGTCCAGTGCTGACAATACGGATTCGTTCGTTGACCCCATTTATCTTGCGTACAATATCGGCACTTCCAGAGGTGATCATAGCGATAAAATCACCTGGATCGCCTTCTTTGATGATATATTCGCCCTGCGAGAATTTCTTTTCAGCAAATCTTGGTGATGTATCCATTTTCATTCCTTTTCAGTCAGCAGACTCGAACTACCTTATGGTAAAATCGATTAGTACAATAGAATATTATAAAAACTATACTTCGGAAAAAATGAACAAGTCAAGAAACAAAGGGAGAAAGGGATTAGGTATCGGGTTTTAGGTGTTGGGTATTGGGTATTGGGTATTGGGTAAAAGCTAAAAGCTAAAAGCTAAAAGACCTTGTCTTCGAACCCAATACCTAAAACCCAACGCCTGTTTTATTCTCAGGACAAAAAAAGCCCCAATCAGAAATAATCTGATTGGGGCTTTTTAATAAAGAAATCGGCAGCGACCTACTCTCCCACACAGTCACCCATGCAGTACCATCGGCGCAAAAGAGCTTAACTTCCGTGTTCGGAATGGGAACGGGTGGATCCTCCTTGCTATGACCACCGATAAAAATCGGTATTGGGTT
>JAOZKX010000014.1 GCA_029935135.1 Desulfocapsa sp. | reverse complement strand
AATTCTCTTACCTATGGTGAGCAGAAGGATATCTTTCAGATTTTCAAGAAATATAAGAGTAGGAAAGTTGAACGGGAAGATCATGGCTGGTTTATGGTGAATCAGTATCTGCCGGCAACGGGCCGCTCATCATCAGCAGAACCGTTTGTTGTTGATGATACGAACAGGGAGATGCTTTCAGGGAATAACGGTATTGTGGTGATTGATGATTCCGGTCATCCCCCGGAACTCACCCAAAGTGATCTTGATAAGAATCCAGATGCCTGGGCCATAGCTATGGGCATCAGTGTGGCTCACTGGAGAGGATGGGCAGAGCAGTTGGGTGAACGATTCACTCTCTTTTGCAGACTTTCGGACCTGGAAACCACCCGTATGGAGATGGATTGTTCTGTAAACTGGGAAACCATTGTTGCCATGTGTCTGCGTGCCCTGCGCACAGATGAAGTGGGTCTTTGGGACAGCAGTAATGACCGTTTCCGTTGTCATATTGTGGTCGAGATGTTCCCCCATGGCATCTTGTATATTGGTCCGGAGAAAAGCTTTTTCCGACACCGTAAGGGGTGTCTACCAGAAAAAAGCTCACCACGACATCGAGGGTCTGTCCCTTGTTATGACACCCTGTTACCGGCCATGCTTGCCATGGACTCTTTACGGTTCGGCAAGTTTATTTTCAGCAGGAATTATTTTTATGATCTCTCTGCCAGAGTGTTAAATAACTGGAATGATCTCTATCATCATGGCTATTATTTTAAAGGAACTCTGGAATTTCCTAATCTGGATTTTTCCAAAAGTTTTCCCGGCGGCTATGCCTGTTCTTTTGTCGATCAGGGAGCTGCCGATCCCAGTTTTTTTGAATTACCCGCCTTGACGGCAGATTTTGAAGCAGTGCTCGAACTTGTTGCCAGCCAGGTCTGGTCCAACGAAAAGAAACATGCTCTGCGCCAGTTCTTTAATTTTAGGAAACCATCCCCTGCTGCCGTAAATCCAGCCATTGGCAATACTTACGGATATATGGATGAGATTGTTTCAGTTCTTCACAATCTAAAAGAAGAGGTGAACAGGAAAAGCGGTTTTGATAATCTTCCCATATTTCAGGTCGGACATCTGCGGACCACTGACCCTGCTGAGATTGATCCGGTTATTACCCTGCAGAATGTGATGGACTCCTATGTCTCCAAGGAAAGTGTGTTACGGCCGCTCTGTCTTGGCGTCTTTGGCCCTCCGGGTTCCGGAAAATCTTTTGCTGTAAAACAGGTGGCAGAAGTCATTTCCAAAAAATTTGAAGGAGATCCCTTTGATTTCTTTGAGTTTAACTTGACCCAGTTTGCCTCTCCCGATGAGATTAACTCAGCCATCGAGCCGGTACGAGCGGCTGTTGCCAGAGGCAAGGTTCCCATCGTCTTCTGGGATGAGTTTGATTGTCGCTATGATGGGCACGAGTTTGGTTATCTACGCTATTTCCTCCCCTCTATGCAGGACGGGGTAACCTATGTAAATGGTATCCCGCACTTTATCGGACGAGCCATCTTTGTTTTTGCCGGTGGAGTAAAGGCCAGCTGGTCCGGGATGGAAAAATTACTGGATCCATCGGATCGGGAGGCGCTTGCCCTGATGAAGACGCTGAAAATTCCTGATTTTATGAGTCGATTGCGTGTGGTTCTAGACATCGACGGGATTGAACTCCCTGATATTCTTCTTCGCGATTCGGCAAACAGCGATGATCTCGAAGAGTTGCGCCGGATTCTTCTTAAACGTGCCTTTATTATTGCCCACCAGATGGATACACACTGGAAGACAGCCGCGCGAAAAACCTCGGGGCTGTTACTCAGACTTTTACTGGGTCGTTATAAGTTTGGTGCCCGTTCAATTGAGGCGGTGATTGAAGCCAGTCGGGCCTCGGACAGATTGGTCTATGGGCTTCCTGAACTGATAGCACCCTCTGCTGCAAGGATTCATGCAGAGTGGCGAATTGATCTGGAACGGCGCATAGATCAGTTACGAAAAGTGGAAGGCATGCGTGCCGTCTGGTAGGATGAAGACAGAAGTTGTTTTGGGTCGTTCGATTTTTCTTTTTTTTCACATATTTTGGTGTAAGCTAAAAAGTGTTAGGTAACTTTTTTGAGAATGTGAAAAAAACGATAGGAACAACAGTGAATACTTCTGCTGGAGAACGGCCGGATCTTATTTTAGATCTGGAACGACTCAAGACAAATTGCCACGGGAATCTTGATATTGTCTCAGAACTGCTCGACCATCTTTTGGAAAAGAGTCAGCCCAAATGGGTTGCTTCTCTTGAAAAGGGGCTGGAGGAGAAAGACAGTGACCATCTGCGCGAGGTGTGTCATGCGATGAAGGGTGCTGCCGCCACTGTTTTTGCCTGGCGTATTTCAAACCATGCCGCAGATCTTGGGGTTTTTGCCCGCTCTGAAGATTTTGAGAGCTGTGAGCGGAAGATGGATGATATCCGCAAAGCATTTATAGAATTGGCAGACTGGAAAGTAGAAACTTTTTAGGGGTTGTAAGAAAACAACAGATAAGCGAGGCACTAGACTCCGAGGGGTACTGAAAAGAGTGCCGGCTTACCGTTTGTCATCGGTGTTCATTACTTCTTGTCACAGTGCAGAAAAACAGCCTGGATAAGCAGACTGTTGTCAAATTTCGCTGCTCCATTTCCCCATGAGTTGCTGCCGAGATCTGAAATGGAACCCGCTTCATCCCATTCATCAAAGCCAAACTTCCATCCCAGCCAGGTTCGTTGAAATGAGTAATCATACTCAGGCCCATAGTAATCAAAGCGGTTTTCCTCAAACTGTTCGTCTGGCATCTCACGGGTCATCCCGATAAGAACAAGATTTGCTCCCTTTGATTCTGCTTCAGTGTGCATGGCAGTAGAAATGTCTTTACCTGTTGCTGGCCCTTTACTATTCATCATAAGATGAGCAAAAACCCGGCAGTCGTCCGGAACAGTTTCTCCCTGGAAGGTAAATTGGCTGTCCGTTGCTTGTGGATAACTGATTCCCTCATAGGTTGCGGTGTCTGAAAAACATCCACTAAGAAATATTGCGAAGAAAAGAAGAGAAAAAAGTTTTATTTTTTGCATGGGGAAGTTGTAGGGTAGAGGTCTGTGGTATTTTAGTATCTTATAAATTTTTTACTGGCCTTTATAATAGAAACTAATGTAGTTAAGAACCTTATGCTCCATGGAGGAGTATTGAAAAGAGGTCCGGATTCCTTCTTGTTTTCCGGAAAGTACGCTATTTCCAAAGTTTTGACTATGGTTTTTTTTATGACAGCGCTTTCATTTTGCTTAATTTCCAGTGTCTGCTGGTGAATATGAGTAGTCGAGTGGGAATCCATATCTGGCTGTGGTTGGGAACGCTGCTGGCTATTCCTCTTCTTTCCATTACCGGCCGTTCAGTTCAGCTTGCAGCTTTTGCATCTGTGCCCCTGCCAGTTATTGCCTTTACTATCAATACTTTTCTAGTAGCATTTGCTCTCGTCTATCTTGTTTTATTATTGAGAGTTGGAGGCAGATATGATGCGTTGCATTTACTCTGGCTCGCGGCGCTCTCTTTTTTCCTCTATGGTAATCTTCCCTTCGTGGAGAAGATTCATGTGGCTCTTTTTGGCCTGTTTGGCTTTTTTTCCTACCAGATTTTCAGCCCTCACATTGCCGTTATTATCTCTGTTTCCCTCTCCTTTCTGGACGAACTGCTGCAATATTTTCTTGTCAGCCGGGTGGGTGACTGGCGTGATGTGCGCTTGAATCTCTTCTCGGCATTCCTGGGCGTATTTCTTGCCTATCTTCTTATGAAAAACCAGCCTGACCGGCAGGAAGCGAGTGAGAAAAAATGAGATGCTTAAGCGGCAGACAGGGAATTGTTCTCTTGTTACTGTTGGCGGATCTGTTTTTCTTTAGAGGTGACTGTATGGCTGCATTACGAATTGTGATTTTTGATGTGGGAATGGGACAGAGTATTCTGCTTGAAGAGAATGGACATGGCCTGCTGATTGATACGGGAGTGGCTGAACAGGCTCCCCCCGTATTGAGACGACTGGAGGCCTATGGAGTGAAGTCTCTTGATTATCTCATCCTCACACATCTGCATCCGGACCATGCAGCAGGATATCCTGCTGTGCGGGAGGCATGGCCGCAGACATTGGTACGCGGCAATTGCCATGATCCCGAAAGTGTTCATTCCACAGAGCAGGAATCCTTTGAGAAGGTTAATTCTGCTCTGCAGAGAGATCCGCTG
Organism: Desulfocapsa sp.; assembly: GCA_029935135.1. Classification (GTDB taxonomy): domain Bacteria; phylum Desulfobacterota; class Desulfobulbia; order Desulfobulbales; family Desulfocapsaceae; genus Desulfocapsa. Next base: position 9,704 of record JAOZKX010000014.1, on the reverse strand, counting down.
TATGGCTGTCTTATTGCTGGAGATACCCTCCACTGGCAGAAACAGAGAATTGATGTCCTCTGGCCTGATACTCTGCAAGATAAGGGGAATTTGAACCTAGCATCTCTGGTGCTGCTGATTACAAGCGAAGAGGGACGAAGACTGCTCATTATGGGTGATGTTGACCAGTCTGTGGATCTGCGCTTAATGCCTTCTTTATCCTACATACTCCGGGGAGAGAGCATGGATCTTCTGGTGGCAGCCCATCATGCAGCTGCTGATAGCAGTAACCCGGAATTCATAAAAATACTTTCACCCGTGTTTTCAGTTGTTTCAGTGGGTGCGAACAATCCCTATGGCTATCCAGCAGAGAAATCCATGGCTGTTCTTGAGCAGTACAGTCAAACTGTACTGCGAACAGACAAAGTTGGTGAAATCTGTTTTATGGTGGAGAAAACAGGAGTTATGGCATGTGAGCCATTAGCCGGAAAGAAGGGAGGACAGTGATTGGCTGCGTTTTCAGTTTTCAGATCCTGACCGTATTCTGTCTTTCACCGAAAACCGAAAACTTTAAAGCCGGAATCAGGCCTGTGCCTCGTCTTGTGCCTTAGCATAGGCGGTGGCAGCGCATTCATTCTTGCCGAGATCAAGCTCTTCCTCTTTCTCGGATTCGTACTGCTCCATATTCCCGTTGGCCAGTCGGATAAGGGCATATTCAGCAGGCTGCTGTCGCATATTGGTCTGAATATATTTGATAAACTCTTCTTCTGTGGCAATATCATAAACAGATTTATTGCGTTCTTTAATCTGTCCAAAGTCCATGCAGAAAAGAAGATCATCAGTTGCTTCCGCCCAACTCATATAATGACCGGGGAGAATAAGTAATGCATCATCAAGTTCCTTTTTTACCTTCAGCATGGAGTTGAAAAGGAGGACGGCCCAGTCTATTGCCTGACCGCCAAGGTCGGGACGGCCAAGGGAGTCGATGAAGATCATATCTCCGGCAATCATATACTGTTTGTTGATAAGAAAACTGCTGGAACCTGGGGTGTGTCCGGGGGTCAACATAACGGTTACTTCCGGACCGCCTTCGCTGAAGCGGTGGATGTCAGCATCAATGAGGAAAATATTTCCTGCCTTGGTCCCTTCAAAATCAGAGCCGCCCAAAAATTCGGCCCCTGTTTTTTCAGCAATAACCCGGGATCCGGCAATATAATCTGCCTGCAGGTGGGTCTCGAAGGTTTTGATAATTGTGCAGCCCTTGCTTTTAGCAAAGTCCAGATAAAAGTCGACATTACGACTGGGATCAAAGAGCATCATCTCTTTGCCAAAGGATAGGCCGTAGCTGCAGGATGCCTTGCCTGGGCGAATAAATTGATAGAGGCTGAATGCATCATCTTCCTGCACAACCTTCGGCACAAGAAGGTTGCCCCAGGTCTTGATTCCTCCGGTGAGATAACGGACATCATCAAAACCATGTTTTACGAGAATCTCACCCACATATTTTGCAGAACCTTCTTTGGCACAGACGATACGGACGGCACGACCTTTTGGCACTTTGGCCACGCTCTCTTCTTCAATCTCCATAAAGTCGTAATAGGAGACATTTATCATATCGAAAGAGTAGGGTGATTCAACCTGAAATCGTTGAAAATCCTTATCATTTCGAACATCGAGTACCAGAATGTCTTCTTTGTCTGTGAACCATTGAAAAAGATCTTTTGCTTCATAGGGTGTGAGGGACATAATAACTCCTTAGCGTTCGTAAATAATTCAATATGAATAGCTATTATTGGTGTTTTGTTTTGGACAAACTATCATAAAAAACAAGAAACTGAAAATATTTTTTGCAATTATAGACAGACAGTTAGCATCCAGCCATTTTTCTAATCACCAGATTAATAAATAAGTTCGTCAAAAAATGCCACGGACGGATAGGTTGGCGAATGGCGAACTGGAAGACGGGTACTTGGGCGGGCCACTGAAACAAGAAAGCCCATGCCATATTCTCTGGCTGAGTGGAGAACTTTTTCCGTATCATCGGCAAGAAGCGTCCGTTTTTTGTCAAATGGAAGAACTGCCTCTAGTTTTTCCCAGAACTCAGGTTGTTCCTTGGCACAGCCGATTTCCTCTGCGCAGATAATACGATCAAAATGGGGGCCGATGGCCGTTTTACGCAGTTTAATATCCAGTGTCTTGGAATGGGCATTGGTTACCAGATGTACGGCTTTCCCCAGTTGTTTTAGATATTTCAGGAAATCAACAACGAAAGGGTGAACCTGAATAAGATGGTCAACTTTACATTTCAGCTCTGGGATATCAAGGCCAAGTTGGGTGGACCAGAAGTCAAGATCTGTCCATTGCAGAGTTGACTCCACTGCCTGGTAACGCGTGAGTAGCTCCTTGCGGGCGTCCTGCTCGGAGAGTTTGTTTTCCTGGGCAAAAATCTTTGGCACGTATTCTTCCCAGAAATAGTCATCAAAATATTTATCAAGGAGGGTACCATCCATATCCAGGAGGATGGTATCTATTTCCGACCAGGAAAAATCCGGTTTTATCTGCGGAGATTGCTCGCTCATTGTTTTTACTATGTCAGTGGATTGGGGCAGGTATCAGCCCGTTAAGTTCTGTTAATATTCTTTGTAGTACCTTAAACATACGCTCATTCGAGTCAAGGGAGGCGGAGACAATCAGTCTGCCATCGGGTGTCAGTCGTGGTGCCGGCTCCTTTTTCTTTGTTCCTTTTGTCTGCAGATAATTGAGGAGACGGGTGGGGTCAAGGGGGGTGCTATCGGCAAAAGAGAAGACAAGGGTATCCTTTCCTTTTTCACATTTTTTGATGCCGAGTTCCTGCAGGCATTTTTTCAACAGGACTATTTTAAAGAGATTGGCCGTTTCCGGAGGGAGCACTCCGTAACGATCAACGATTTCATCCACAAGGTCATCATGGCTCTGTTCATCTGCTGTGGAGAGTGCGGAAATACGGCGATAGGCAATATAGCGCTGGCTGATATCGGGGATAAAATCCTTTGGAATATAGGCAGAGATCTGGAGGTTTATTTCTGCCTCCACCTGCTCGCTGCTTGCACTGAGATCTTCTCCGGAGAGGGCTTTTTCCTTCATATCTGCCACTGTACTTTGCAACAGGTCGAGATAGAGGTCGTAACCAATTGCTGCGATATGGCCGGATTGGGAGACCCCTAAAAGATTGCCGCCGCCTCGAATCTGCAAGTCACTCATGGCCAGCTTAAAGCCGCCGCCAAGTTCGTTGCACTCCATAAGGGCGCGCAGGCGGTCCTTTGAGTCCTTACTGAGACTGTCTAGAGATGGTACCAGAAGGTAGGCAAAGGCCTGAGCGGAGGATCGTCCGACTCTGCCCCGTAATTGATAAATTCCAGCGAGACCGAGCATATCTGCCCGATTGATAATAATGGTATTTGCCGTAGGGATATCGAGACCCGATTCGATAATGGTGGTGCAGAGCAGAACATCGATTTCCTGATTGACAAAGCGCACCATGATCTCTTCCAGCTCCTTGCCGCCCATCTGGCCATGGGCCACGGCTATTCGGGCTTCAGGTACCAGGTTCTGCACCGTGGCGGCCATACGGTAGATGGACTTTACCCGGTTATGGACAAAAAAGACCTGTCCATTGCGGCGCATCTCTTTAAGCACCGCTTCCTTGATAACCAGATCGTCATACTTGGCGACAAAGGTTTTCACCGGTCGTCGATGTTCTGGCGGGCTGGAAATAACCGAGAGATCACGAATGGAAAGCAGGGACATCTGCAGGGTTCTTGGAATGGGGGTGGCTGTCAGGGTGAGAATATCCACTTCGGCCTTAATGCGTTTGATCTTTTCTTTATGGGCTACACCGAAGCGGTGCTCTTCATCGATGATGAGCAGCCCCAGTTCCCGGTAGTTCACATCTTTGGAGAGTAAGCGGTGGGTGCCGATAATAATGTCAATCTTCCCGGCAGCCAGTTCCTTTAAGATACGCTTCTGTTCCGCGGGAGAGCGGAAGCGGTTGATGCATTCAATCGTTACCGGAAAACCCTGCATGCGTTCACGAAAGGTTTTTGCGTGCTGCTCGGCAAGCACTGTGGTGGGAACAAGGATGGCAACCTGCAGACCATCTTCCACAACCTTGAAGGCACCGCGTACTGCCACTTCTGTTTTACCATAACCCACATCGCCGCAGACAAGTCTGTCCATGGGTTGGTCAGAGGTCAGATCATCAATGACATCTGTAATTGCCTTATCCTGTCCTACTGTTTCATCGTAGGGAAAAGATTCTTCCAGCTCATGGTACAGTTCTCCTGCCGGGGAGAATCGTCTCCCCTCACGAAGTTCCCTTTTGGCATAAATTTCAAGAAGATCCTGGGCAACTTTCCAGACCTCCTCTTTAACCTTTGCCTTGGTTGAACGCCATGACTGGGAACCCAGTTTGTCCACGCGTGGTTCTCTGTCCGAGAGTCCTTCGTAGCGACTGACCAGGTTGAGCCGATCAACGGGCAGGTACAATTTGTCATTGTCCTTATACTCGATAAGCATATAATCATTGACCACACCCTGAAGTTCCAGGGTCTCGATGCCAAGATATCTGCCCAGCCCATGGTCACGATGGACGACCACATCATTATGATTGAGTTCTGCAAAGCGGATTGGCTCATCCTGTTTCTTCTCTTTTCTCTTGCGTGTGCCAAGGCGCATCTCTCCGAAAAGTTCCCGCTCAGAGAGGAAATGAACTCCCATACTTGTGAGACTGAAACCGGCACTGAGTGGATGGTCGCAGATCAGGAGCGTGTCGGTCTGTGTCTTATCCGTCAGTAGTTTTGGATCAAGAGGGGCGGAAACCATCTGCACCGTGTGCTGATGTTTGCTCAGGAGTTCAGCAATGGTTTTACTCTGCCGTTCAGATCTGCAGCAGAGGAGAGTCTGTTCACCCTGATCACGCCAGAGGTGCATCTGTTCCGAAAGGGGTGGGATAAGGCCGCGTTCACGGCGCTGTCTGCTGATTTCCTGCTTGAGGATCTGATGGTCGCTGGAGGCAAGGGGGTGGATGTTCTCCGGGTCAGCGTGGCTGGAACAGGATATGGAGGCAAAGGCTTGTACAGCTTCTGCCATTGCCTCCGGCAGGAGAAAAAGCTGTTCAGGGGCAAGGGCCGGGACTCGGTTCTTCTCAGATTCCTGGAAATTTGTAAGAATTCGTTCTTGAACCAGTTGCATGGCCTGCAGTTCAAGTTCCTGGGAAAAATGGATCAGACATGTGTCGGGTGGCAGATAATCAAAAACGGTACCGATGGATTTGAGATCAGGGTAAAAAAGAGGAAGAAAAAACTCAATACCTGGAAAACGAAGGCCTTCGCTCACCTTGTTGAGGATATCACCTTCCTGCTCACTATCCCATGAAAGTGTCTTCCCGGCCGCAGTGAATGCCTTATTGATCTGAGCGAGTTGTTGAGAGTGCAGCGGCGGATAGCAGATATCGCTCACCGGGAGGAGAACAGCCTCATTAAGTTCAGAGACCGAGCGTTGGGTCATGGGATTAAAGCCGCGCAGTGATTCGATGGTGTCGCCGAAAAAATCAAGGCGCAGCGGAATGTGGTGCAGGGTACCATTTTCTGTAAAGGCGGGTGGGAAGATATCAAGAATTCCGCCGCGCACAGAGTATTCACCGACACTTTGGACAAGGGCTACCTGCTCATAGCCACAGTTTGTTAAATTTTTCAGCAATGACTCCCGGTCACACTCCTCTTCTGCGAGAAGGAGCTCTGCATTGTCAGACAGTACTTTTGCAGGCAGGGTACGACGCATCAGGGCCTCTGCTGAGACAACAAGGATAAAACGGGATCCGGCCTCCTGCACATTGTACAGGGTGGAGAGTCTTTTTGCTGTGGTTAGAGGATCTGGAGAGAGCGGCGTGTAGGGTGGAATCTCATAGCCTGGATAGGTAAATACTGGAATATCAGTAAAAAGCTGCAGGTCCTCTGCCACAAGGGCCACCTGGTCTTCATCCGGAACAATGCAGCAGCATGGTTGGGACTGGGCCTGGCCAGCAGCAAGAAGGGCCGGTGCACTTCCTCGCAGGGCGGGATAAGATGCTGAGGTGCCGGGGGAAATAGAAGTTGTGGTAAACGGGCTATTTGGCATGGCTTAAAAAAAAAGTGCCGTCTGCATGGAAAACATGTAGACGGCAAAGAAAAATTAACTGTAGAGGATGTGTTTTAGAATTGTCCGCCGATGGAAAAGTCCCAGACTGACTGCTCTTCATCGTATGTGGGATCTAAATTATACCCCCAGACCAGACGAAGTGGGCCCATGGGAGAGAGCCAGCGCAACTCAAATCCGGTTGCGGAGTTAATACTGTCTATTGCCCAGTCTTCATCATCGGCGAATACTTTACCTGCATCGACAAAGATAACTCCGCGAATACCTGCAGAGGGCATAATCGGGAAGACATATTCGATATTTGTATACCACATCTTGTCGCCACCAATACGGTCCCCGGTTTCAGGATCGATGGGGCTCGCCTTGCCATACTCAAAACCACGGATGGTATTCATCCCGCCGAGATAAAATCGTTCATAGACGGGGAGTTTACCCGGTTCGTTTTCCCAGACCTGGCCGCCCGCCAGTTTAAAGTGAAAGACCGTTGTCCAGGGCAGTGGATAATACCAGCTGGTAAATGCCTCAAGTTTAGTGAATTCGGCATCACCACCCAGCGGTCCACCTGCATACTTAACCGTGATGGAGTTTTGGGAGCCTTCACTGGCGCCACTTGCGCGGTTACGGGTGTCACGAACCATTGCCAGTTTGACGGCACTGGTGACCTTAATGTCCATGGAGTCAAGGATGATCTGCGAGGCAAATGGTGAAACATCTGTGAGGATGGTGTCAGTAAAACTGTAGGCACCGTATCCTCTCCATTTTTCAAAGAGTGGATAACCGAGACGGATGGCGCCTCCCTGTGATTCTTTGTCATAATCATCATATTCACGCGACCAGTTAAAAAGATCAAAACCGGCAGAGAGTTGCGAGTCACGCACATGTGGATTGGTATATCCCAGGTTGAAGCGGTTGGATACTCCACTCAGGTTTACACTGAAAGAGAGCTGGTCGCCGCGACCAAGGAAATTATTCTCAGAGATTTTACCCATAATCATAAATGAATCAACAGAACTGTATCCTGCACCAATGCTGAACTGTCCGGTACTCTTTTCCTCAACCTTGATGGTGACATCCATTTTAGATGGGTCCATTGCTGGTTCCGGAATGATGTTTACTTCTTCAAAAAAGTCCAATCTCTGGAGGCGCTGGGTACTTCTTCGTAAGGCCTTTGAATCAAAAACACCACCCTCTGCAATCTGTAGTTCCCGGCGGATAACATTATCACGGGTTCGACTGTTTCCTTTGATAACGATGCGTTGGATGTAGACCAGATCACCCTTGCTGATATCGATAACGATATCCACACGATTACCACTCTGGGAGCGATTCATTTTGGGACGAATTTCAGCAAAAGCATACCCATTTTCTGCATAGTAGTCGGTTATTTTCAGTCGATCTTCACGCAGCACTTTGCTGTTGAGAAATTCCTGATCCTGAATGGTCAACAGGTCACGAAGATGCTGCTGGTCAGAGAGGAGATCACCGGTAAAGCTGACAGTACCGACACGGTAGCGGGTACCTTCTTCAACGGTGAAGGTGATGTAGAGCCATTCGTCTTTCTGCTCGACGAGGGGTTCGCCAATTTTTACATTGAGAAAGCCATTGTTGTGATAAAATGAACCAAGTCGTGCAACATCCTGATTCAACATCTCTTGTTTCATCAGACCTGTTTCTGTGAGCCAGGAAAGCCAATTTCTGGCACTGGAGCTTACAATGTCTTCCAGCTCATCGCTGTCGTAACTCTTATTACCGACAAAGCGGACTTCTTTGATAAATATTTTATCCCCTTCTTCTATGACAAAACGAACATCAGCTTGTTCTGTACTGGGATAACTGATCTGCGCTGCAACCTGAGTATTGTAGTATCCCTTCGACTTATAAAAGGCTTTGATGGCGGCAACGGATTCATTTATTTTGATTGTGTTAATGATACTGTTGGAGGTGATGTTGGCAGCCTCCTCTACATTCTCTTCCGAAACCTCGTCAATTCCGGAATATTCAATTCTGCTGATCAGGGGTTTTTCGATTACTTCAAAGGTAACAATTTTTCCTTCGCTGCTATTTTCTACTTCGATGGAGACATTTTCAAAGTATCCCATCTTGAAAATATTTTTCAGGTCTGCGCGCAGGAAGGCAGGGTTGTAGAAGTCACCAGCTTTTGTTTTAATTTTTGTGGAAATTGCACCGGAATCAATGCGTTTATTTCCTTTTGGTTTGATGGAGGCAATAATAAAGTCACGGCTGGTATAAGCAACAACCTCCCGTATAATTTCAGTAAGTGTACCGGGGAGTTCTTCCAGGGACTGGCCGTCTCGATAGTAGTACTGAGGAGTGTCCGGGCTCAGCAGGTCGAATACCTTGTAATCAGCACTGAGTTGATTGCCAATGACAGTAAGGCTTCCAACAGCAACATAGTCAAGGCCGGTGGCAGCTGTTATTTTTTGCAGTTGTTTTGGAGATGGTGGCCATGTTCCCGAATAATCAACAAGTTTTGCTGCTTCTTGTCTGTCCAGCATGGTAAATGTAGAGGCAAGAAGTGCATTTTGCAGGGCACTGTCCGCTTTTTCTGTCAGTTCTGCTGTATTGGTGGCACCATTAATTTTAAGCGGCAGAAAGGTTGTGTTTTGCTCAACAGCATACACAGGAAGAGAAAAAAACAGGCTGAATAGAACAGCAGTCAGAAACAGTATGCTTCCAGTGTAACATCCTGTAATGTCTTTTGTTTGATGGCTTCGTTTCCTGAAATAGTTCATATAAATATTCTGTTGCTCCAAAGAATGAAAGTGTTTACACGAGTTATGTGAAAAATCGCTACAGCAGTACTGCTCGCTGAAGATGAAACATTATGCCATGTTTATAAAATTTTGCAAAGAGCGGAACAACATAAAAATAGTAAAAAGAAAGGAAAAATAGAGTTGTTTCCATTTTCCGGCATCTCGCACATCACAGATCACTCAGATCACGGAAGGGGGCAGTAGAGTCTGCATGGATTGTGTCAAGAAATTCTCTGGGAGAGTTTTCAAATTCGCCAGCCATAGAGCTTGTGTCAATAATGGACTCGTTGAATGTGGAGATCAGATTTTGATGCGTCCAGCGAGTAAGGTAGTAGACAACAAGCTCCGGAAGCTTTGTATAAATAGTCTGGTCTGGCATGGGGTCCACAAAGCTGGAGGCCCGTAATTTTTGTGATGAGAGCGTCTGGGTCTTGTAAAAACTTTCCAGAAACATCAGTTCGGCGGGCAGACTGCCTTTCAGGCCAAAACGAGAAAATACCTTTAAAAGCACTTCCAGTATATTTTTGCCAAATGTGGCCAGGGGGTATGGTACATATATTTCCCGCGGGCTGTTTAATTCCAGATAGGATTTGATGGTAAGAATAAGATCAGCAAGCTCCACGGGGTTTTTGTCGACAAAATGGTATGTTTCACCATTGAACTCTTCTCTATTGCGAAGAATATGATGGACAAAAGATGGGAATATGTTTGCATTAGAATAGGAAAGCATTACATCTTTTTTGGTGAAAAGGACAGGCATGGATTCGTCGGCAATGGAGA
>JAOZKX010000223.1 GCA_029935135.1 Desulfocapsa sp. | reverse complement strand
AGTTAACTGCAAAGGGTGCAAGCAGATAGATAATTCCGGACGCCTCAAGAATTGAGAGCCAGTTTCTTGCAGTATTGGGAGAGATATCTGCATCTCTTGCCAGGTTGGCCATATTCAGCATCTGACCGGATCTGGCGGCTGTTGCCCGTAAAAAACGCAGAAATGCCATTTCATCACCGACTTTTGCAAGATCACGCACATCCCGTTGTAAATATGTCTGAACATAGGAAGAATAAAAAAGATCCCGATCAATATTTTTCCCCGTGGCTACTGCTGGAAATGAACCAAGCCAGATCAATCTGTACAGCTCTGCCAGTGAAAGCTCCCCTCCTGTCGTAACTCTTCTTTTCACGCTGTCGGCTGTTGGTAAAAATGGAGCTGATGCAGGGCTTTCTTCAAGGAGTTCTCTTCGCGACAGACCAAGCAGAGAAATCACCGCCACTCTGCCAGCCAGCGACTCGGAGACATTTTTCATAAGATGGAATTGCTGCGACCCGGTAAGCCAGAACATACCTGGTTGCTTTTCCTTGTCCACAGCCATCTTAATGTAGGGTAACAACTCCGGCGCATACTGAATTTCATCTATGATAACAGGCGGCTCAAAACGCTGCATAAACAGAGCAGGATCTTCTTTTGCCAGAGCAAGGATGAGTGGGTCATCCAGAGTGACATACTGCCTGCCTTCTTCCTGCAAATGCTGCAACAATGTTGTTTTACCAACCTGTCGAGCACCGGAGATCAGCAAAACAGGAAATTGCTCGGATGCTTGTTGTAAATATTTCTCAATTGTTCTGGATAGATACATGGTTGCAGCGCCCCCCTTTCGTCTAATGTTGATTTTGGTTGCAGATTAGACGACATGGTACAGGGTGTCAAGCACAGAAGTATGGTGTCCCCTTATCTCCAATCATCACCAAAAGGGCCGCATAAGCTGACAATAAACCCCTGCTAAAACCTTCGAACCCGCTTCTCCGGCTTCAGGCCTACCAGTATCGGCAGAGGCACTGCACTGTTTGCCCTGAAAATCAGGGACTGGATATCGTTCGGGGGCAACAAGAGGGAGGGATCCACCATCCCTTTCGTTGAGCTAAGGAAAGACAAGCCGGAAACCAAGGTTGTTGTTGCGATTGTCAGGCGTGTTCCCGTTACGAAAAGTCCTGTCACCCCAGAGCCGGGTGACGGTATCCATGCAGTGTAAGAATGGCAGTGCTGTGCATGTAGGGAAGAGCACACGGCCCGAGGCAAATCAGCAGGAGATATATTCAGCTCTGGGTATCAGAAGTCATCCCGGCCACGCCGGTAAAGACGACGATATGAAACAAAATGATAAATGTAGTGCCATAACAACAAGCGACAACTTGGTAACCAAGTGAAATCACATAAAATTACATGAAATGTTTATTTGACGCCACAAAGTTGGGCGAAGGTAATTTTTTTCTATCTGGAATTTTTACCTATGTTTGTGCAGCTGGACCAGCTTTCACTCCCTGACGATTCTGCCTGATATCAGATACTGGACTGGTACTGAAAGGCTTCGATCATTCTGGCAGCACGAAAAGCATTTTCATAAACAGTCCTGATCACAGCAACCTCATTATAGCGGGATCTGGAAAGATTAGTCACCGCATCCAGCAAATCGGATTCACGCTGCAAACCCTGTTTATATTTCAGCTGGGTAATACGCAGGTTTTCTTCGGCATGGCGGATATCTTCCTTTGCCACTTCCACATTTTCCATGCTTACCCGATAATCAATAAAGAGATTGCCAAGAGTGGTGATGAGACTGTTTTTTAATTCGGCAATATCATACTGGAGTCCCCGGACAGTGAGCCTGGCCTTATTGACAGAAGATTCACGGGAAAATCCATCAAAAATATTCAGCGACAGTACCACCTGAGCCCGATACTCTTCGTCACTGACCTCACCACTCCCATTTATAAAATCATCGTCATAACGCGAATAACTGCCAACTAAATCCAGACGCGGATAGTAGGCCCCCTGCTCTGCCTTAACCAGCATGGAGGCGGATTCTGCAAGAACGGTCAGGGCCAGGAGTTCCGAACGATCAGTAAGCATTTTCTCTTGATACACTTCCTCTTCTTCAAGGGCTGGAAGGATGGAGAATTCCTTAAAATCCAGTTCAGTAAAACGAAGTTGCCGGTTGATCTCCCGCCCCAGGAGCTGAACACTTTTATCCAGATCCGCCTGACCCTTTTTTCTTGTGATATCAGAATTATCCAGATCAACCTTGATCTTCAGCAGCTCATTTTCGCCGATAAGTCCAACCTCCAGTCGTCTCTTGCCATCGGCATAGAGGCGCTTCAGCGTCTTTAACGCATCCTCCGTCACCTTGAGATTTGCCTGTCGTTCATAGACACTGAGATAATGCAAGGCCACATAGAGCTGGATATCCTGCTCTATTCCTTTCAACCGATAGCCTTCAACTTTTTCTTTGAGCTGCGCAGATTTGATGGAATAGCGGTCTTTAAATCCCGCAAAGATGTTCATACTTGCAACGGCATAGACTGAGCTATTTTCCCGGTGCTCAACTCTACCGGCTTCATCAAGATTATTTGCCTGATAGCCGATATTCAGGGAAGGGTAGTAGGCGCTGCTTATCTGCTGCACATCCTGCCTGCTTTTCTCAAGGCCTACCTGGTAGCGTTTGATGATTTCCCGGCTTTCTGTCGCCTGTTCCTGCATCTCTGCAAGGCTTAGCGCCAAAACCGAAGAGCTGGAAAAGAACAGCAGTAAAAGAATACAACTCACCCTGGTACAAAGAAGCGAATCTGGATTCTTCTGTTTTCTATGACATTTTTTTCGGAGTAAAGTTCTAGCTTTCTTCATGAATACGACTCCTTTCAAAACGGATAACAAAGGCCAGCAGTGCCGGTATAACAAAGAGGGTGAACAAGGTGGAAAAGGCCAGCCCTCCAAGAAGAATGGAACCAAGTCCCCGGTATAATTCAGAACCGGATCCTGTGGACAGGACCAGGGGCAGCATACCAAGAACAGATGTGGTGGCACTCATAAAGATTGGCCGTATCCTGGTGCGGACGGCATCGGAAATAGCATCGATCCCCTGAAATCCGTTATAACGAACATTGTTCAATGACTGATGGACAATAAGGATGGCATTATTCACCACCGTCCCCACCAGAATAATAAAGCCAAGCATGGCGAGTACATCAAATCCTTGCGGGGCAATAAACATATTAACCCCCTGCAGTCCCAAAAACCCACCGGCAGCAGCAAGTGGAATGGAAAACATAATAATGAGGGGATAGAGGAAATTCTCAAACAGGGCCGCCATCAAAAGATAGGTGATAAGCAAAGCCAGCAGCAGGTTCCACTGCAGAGCATTTCGGGCCTCGCTGAGCTTATCTGCATTTCCGCCAAGGGTCACAGTAACCCCATCAAGCTGCCCTGCAGCCTTCAAGGGCGCCACAGCTTCCCCGGCAATGATATCCATGGCATCCTGCAGGGGAAGATCCTGGGGAGGTGTAACCTGCAGGGTAATGGTCCGTTTTCGTTCAAGATGATTGATCTGGGGCATTCCCTGAGTGTAGACAAGGTCCGCCATATCTTCGATGCGGACAAGGCTTCCCTCTCCGTTGACAATAACCCCCTTAAGGATCTCTTCGGGTGAAGAAAAAATCGTCTTACTGCCGGTCACTACCAGATCTTTCTGCTTGCTGCCTTCCGGCCTGTACTCATCGATCTTGCGTCCATCCATCAGGATATCAACATAGGTGCCGAGATCTTTTTCTGTCATCTGACTTGCCGCCAGCTTTTCTTTATTGGGAATGATTTGAATCTCGGGGTAACTGGTCTCAAGGGAGGGAACCGGTCGTACCTGGGAAGAGGGGATTTTGGCACTGATCGTTCCATACAAAGCCCTGCCTGCCGCCACGATCTGATCAATATTTTCTCCGGCTATATTCACATCCACAGTACGCCCTTCACCAATACCGCTTTCAAAAATACCCGCCTGCAGACTGACCCCGAAGACACCCGGAATGGAGCCCATAATACGGCTAAAAAGAGGCATCATTTCAGCGGCTCTGGTTTCATGGGCAGAGATTCCGCCAAAGAGGGTAAAACGATCGGCGCCGACAAAGAACATATCCTTGATCATGGGAATTCCATCTTTACCGTCTTCATGAAAATAGGGCTCTGACTCTTCATAAATATATCTCCCCAGTTCTTTCATCTTCTCCAGTGAATACCCGGGTGGCGGGATAAGAATATTGAGGATCAGATTTCGATTTCCCTGCGGCAGATATTCAGCACTTGGTAGCAGCATAAAGATGAGACCGATGGAGAGCGCGGTAAAAGAAAATACGGTGCTCAAGCGGGTAAAGATATTTTTCAGACAGAGGCCGGAAAGATTCATAATAAAGCTGGTGAGAAAAGGGCCGACAACACTCTTCTGCAACCTGTTCTTTTCTTTTTCCTTTCTCCCCCTGAAGAGGTGATAAATAAGGGTAGGAATAACAGACACAGAGACAAAAAGACTGATAAGAATGGAAAAGGTGATGGCAATGGCAATATCAC
>JAOZKX010000222.1:3481-4559 GCA_029935135.1 Desulfocapsa sp. | reverse complement strand
GACATGGCAATATTAACCATGAATCACCACCAGTATCTTAGCCTCCCCGCTTTTTCTCTGACCCAGTTATTTCCTTTAAGGATTGTCTTTGACAGTGTTCAAATAACAGAACCTGTAGCAGCCTACTTGTTCTGCAGGCAGTTGTATTACCGGATGGTTGTTAAAGCCACCTGGCAGTGCTGGTTTCATCTCACTTTGGAGTGCCAATTTAATGGCTGGAGCCGTATTTTTCTCTCCGGTACCTTCCCTACGGAAAGCGAATTTCTATCACTTCACTTCATACCCCTCTCACTGCACAACAGCGAGAATATTGCTGCTAAAAACAGGAAGAATCCCAGCAAAAATCATTGCTGAGGTAAGCAGGGCAAGGCTTGTTTTCTGGATAGAATCGAGGGTCAGTGGCTTGTTAGCATTTGTGGGTTCTGTAATATAAGCCTCTTTCACCAGCAGCAGGTAGTAGTAGAGAGAGATAGTTGAATTAAGTGCTGCAAAAACCACCATTGCATAATATCCCTTTTGAGCAGCTGCGGCAAAAAGCAGAAATTTCCCCATAAATCCGGCAAGCGGTGGTATTCCCCCCAATGAAAAGAGAGTGAGCATCAAGACAGCCGCAAGCAAAGGATTTCTCTTTCCCATCCCCTGCAGGCCACTGAGTTTTTCTTCACCGGTACGGCCAATAATCGCGAGAATGAAAAAGATAGCATAGTTAGCTGCTGCATAGACAAAGAGATAAAAAATAATGGAAGAATACGCGGCCTCTCTCTCCCCTGCCATTGCCATGATAATGTATCCCGCCTGGGCAATGGAAGAATAGGCCATAAAACGTCGCAGTCTTTGTTGCTTTAACGCGCCTAAATTTCCAACAGTCATGGTGGCAGCTGCCAGGATGAGAAGAATTGGCTGCAGATAACTGTGTAATGCCGCCAGTGGCCCGTAGACCAGAATAAGAAGAAAGGCGATGGCCACAGCCTTTGATGATACCGAAATAAAAGCAGTCACAGGGCTTGGTGCACCGTCATAGACATCCGGAGCCCACATATGAAATGGAAAAAGGGTCAGTTTAAAGCCGATGGAGGCT
>JAOZKX010000222.1:3143-3471 GCA_029935135.1 Desulfocapsa sp. | reverse complement strand
CCAGAACAAACAGGACGCCAAGTTTTAGCAGAGGTTCTTCTGGATTCGCAGAACATGCCGTTGCAATGGCATCAAAACTGAGTGATCCTGCACAGCCGTACAGAAAGGAATATCCAAAGAGGAGAAGCCCGGTGGAAAGCGATCCCATGATGATATATTTGGTGGAAGCCTCGACAGAGAGCTTATCTTCTTTCTGGAACCCGCTTAGGATATAGAGCGGTATCGTAGCCAGTTCCATTCCGATAAAGAGGGTCAGCAGGTCCGTTGCTGAGACTACTGTAAACATGCCAAATGTACAGAGCAGGATAATAAACAGAAATTCACTTTT
>JAOZKX010000222.1:0-3133 GCA_029935135.1 Desulfocapsa sp. | reverse complement strand
TCGGCTAATCTGCTTAAAAATAGTGTTGGAAACAGCAGCACTGTAAAGAGTGCGGACAGTACAAAAACCTGCTTGAACAATAGTCCGGTACCCGTCACCTTATAGCTGCCAAGATAGAGGGCTTGCTCATCATAGGGAAGGTTCACAAGGATGAAAAAGATCAGCATTAATCCTATCCAGCAGATATGAAAGGTCACAATCGAGTCTGGCTTGGCTCTGTACAGATCAACCCCGAGGATCAAGGCCGCAAGCAACAAAATGATGAGGTCAGGAAGTAAAAGTGTCATAAATTTATCGCATTAAGTTGTTATAAATTGGGTGAACTGCACCATTTACCAGGTCAATTATCCATCCGGGCAGGATCCCCATTCCAAAGAGGCAGAACAGGAGGATGGTAACCGGCACCTTTTCCAGTAGAGTAGCATCTGTGAGCCCTTTAAAACGGAGACTGATCGGGCCATTAACCAGTGCATTGACAGTACGCAACACATAAACTGCCGTCACAACGATGGAAAGTACAGCAAGGATTGTACAGACCCGGTTGATGGTAGCTGTATTGGCAAAGGATCCCACAAAGACATTTGCCTCAGCCACAAATCCGGAAAGGCTTGGCAGACCAAGTCCTGCAAAACCAACCACTACAAAAGCCACGGAAAGAAATGGCATCACCTTCATGAGGCCTCCCATTTCACTCACCGTCCGGGTATGGGTTCTTCCATAGATCATACCGATGAGACAGAAAAAGAGTGCTGTCATCAGACCATGGGAGATCATTTGCAGCACTCCACCTTTCAGACCAGTAAAGGTCATAGCTGTAAAACCAAAGAGAACCAGACCACAGTGGGAAACGGAGGAGTAGGCGGTGATATATTTGAGATCTGTTTGCCGGATTGCCCCAAATGCTCCATAGAGGACATTAATGGTGACCAGAACAAGGAAAAAAGTCATCCACATGTGAGCCCCTTCTGGAAGCAGATACATTGCCACTCGCAGACAACCGTAGCCACCTAGCTTCATCAGAACTCCGGCATGGAGCATGGAAACGGCAGTTGGTGCTGAAGCATGCCCGTCAGGAGACCAGGTGTGGAATGGAAAAATGGCACCAAGGACACCAAAGCCTAAAAAGATTATGGGGAACACCCAGTATTGAAAAGAATCTGAAAAGCGTACCTGTGAAAGAATTTGAAGATCAAAACTGTTGAGACCTGACTCAAAATAAAGCGCCAGAATTCCAGCAAGAATAAAAGCAGATCCTGCCACCAGCATCAGAGTAAGCTTCATTGCAGCATACTCTTTTTTCCCGGTTCCCCAGAGGCCGATCAATAAGTACATAGGTAAAACGGCAATCTCATAGAAAAGAAAAAAGGTAAAGAGATCGATGGAGATAAATACGCCATACACTCCAGCCACCAGAACATTTAAAAGGATAAAGAATTCTTTTGATTGTTTTTCCACATTCCAGCTGGCAAGAACCCCGCAAAAGATAACAATGGATGTGAGCAACATCATCAGCACGGAGATGGCATCCACACCAATGTTGTACTCGATGTTCATGATCTTGAACCAGGCAACCTTATAGGTGTAATGAAACTGGCTCAGGTTACCATCTGTCACAGCGGATTCAATTGCCGCAACATCAATGAACTGCAGGGTCAGGATTACAACCAGCACAAAATTCACTATGGTTCCCATCAGGGAAAGCATTTTAATGCGCTGGTGATCCTCCTTGCGAACCGGCAATGATGCCAGGGCAACAATAAAAGGGATAACCCAGATCAGTGTGAGGAGAAGTGGTCCGTTCATATACGAAACTCCGTTATTCAAAAGTTGATGGCATCGTAAAAAATCTCCATCTGCTTCGTTGCTGTAAAATTTCTACAATTACGACGTACCCTAGTACGCCGAAATAATAGAAATTTTACGCGCCTCGCATATGGAGCTTTTTACGAATTTGTCAATGTTACTTAATTGCCGAGAAATAGCAGGGCCACAAAGCCTAAAACAGTGACACCCAGATAAAAATGAAGCTGGCCATTTTGAGCAAGGCGTACTCCCTTGCCACCGAGCTGTAACAACCAGCCGCAGAGATTCATGCTGCCATCAACAATGGCACGATCCACCCATTTGATCGGAGCCGCGATACAGCCAAAGATGATCTTGTGGGTAACAAAAAGGTAGATCTCATCAATATAAAATTTGTTATTAACAAGGGGATACAAAGGACCGACTGCACGCTGTAGAAATGCAGCTTTCTCGGTTGTTCCCTTGCCGTAGAGTATCCAGGCAAGCCCTATGCCGCCAGCAGCTGCAGCTGTTGCCGCAAAGGGCAGCCAACCTGGATGGGCAAAGTGACCACTCTCTGTGAGAATCGGAGCGGTTACCCGGCTGATAAAGAAATGTTCCAGCAAACCGGCAGTGATCGTTGGAACTGTCAAAATAACGACGGGAACAGTCATCCACGGATCTTCATGCACATCATGGAAATCTGATCGTGCTTCTCCATGAAAAGTGAGAAAAAAGAAGCGAAACATATAAAATGCGGTGAGTCCGCCAGTGACCAGTCCCACCAGAAAGGTGATATTATGTCCGGACTGCAGAGCAGCAAGAAGAATCGCATCCTTCGACCAGAACCCGCTGAAAGGGAATACCCCGCCAATGGCAAGACATGCTGCAAGGAGTGACCAGTAGGTCTTGGGCATAAGCTTTTTAAGCCCCCCCATTTTCATAATATCGTTACTGTGAACCGCATGGATAATCGAACCAGCCCCGAGAAAGAGCATGCATTTGAAAAATGCGTGGGTGAAGACGTGATACATGGCTGCAGAAAATCCCAACTGGTTAATTCCTCCACCATGGTGGGCATCAGTAAGTACTTTAGCAACACCAAGTGAGAAGAGCATATAGCCAAGCTGGGACAAGGTAGAAAATGCGAGGATACGCTTAATATCCCTCTGGGTGATGGCAATCACTGCTGCAAAAATAGCAGTAAAAGCTCCGATAAACTGGATCACAACAAGGGTTGTATCAGATGCCGCAAAGAGGGGAAACATCCTGGCTGTAAGATACACACCTGCGACAACCATGGTTGCAGAATGGATAATAGAAGAAACAGGAGTCGGCCCTTCCATGGCAT